>QBZF01000001.1 GCA_003282425.1 Prochlorococcus sp. AG-335-A05
TAGCAGGATTGTTAGTTGTTATTCCATTAGCAACGACTATTTGGCTTTCTTCTATTGTTAGCAAATTTGTTCTTACATTAGTTACATCAGTCCCAAAACAATTAAATCCATTCATTACATTAAATCCTTTATTACAGGATTTAATTAATTTAGCCTTAGGCGTAACAGTACCTTTATTGGCAATTTTGCTTATTGGCTTGATGGCGAGAAATTTTGTTGGGAGGTGGTTGTTAGAATTTGGAGAAGGTACCTTATCTAAGATTCCAGTTGCAGGAGCAGTTTATAAAACTCTCAAACAATTACTTGAAACTTTTTTAAGTAATAAGTCGAATAGATTTAGAAGAGTAGTTTTAGTAGAGTATCCCCGAGAAGGCTTATTTAGTGTTGGTTTTGTAACTGGGGATGTTGGCCCATCGCTTCAATCAGAATTGGACGAGACATTATTAAGTGTTTTTATACCTACCGCTCCTAACCCAACGACAGGTTGGTATACATTAGTGCCTGAATCCTCTGTCAAAGATCTTGCTATATCAGTAGAAGATGCATTTAGAACAATTATTTCTGTTGGTATTGTTAATCCTGATGAAAAGGATAATTCATCAAATCCTACTTTTTCGAAATTATTCTCTCAACTAAGAGCATCTACAAATACTTCATCTACTTAATAAATGCACAATAGATCCCTATCACGAGAGTTGTCTTTACTTTCTTTAGGTCTTATAAAAGATTCAGGAGATTTAGAATTAAGTAAAATTCAGATTGATGAAATTTTTGAATCTGCTTTGGATTCTTTAATAAGTCATTGTAGAGATGAGTTAGATGATTGTGAAGCAGATTTAGAAAATGTATCGCAACATCTTTTAGATAGTGAATTAAAGGAATGTAGTAATTCTTCTTCTTTCGTAAATGTTCGAGATGAACTCAAAAAAGCATTTTATAAAATTGAATCAGTAATGAACTCACTTTCAGTTACTTTAGATTTCCCAAAATTGATCGTTTCAAGTAATCAAAATGATATGAGAGAAGATGTAAATCATAGGATTTTAAGCATAATTAATAATTTAAAATCTATAGACTCTGAAATTGATGAAGTAATGGATGGATGGAGATTAAAAAGGTTGCCTAGGGTTGATCGTGACATATTACGCTTAGCTTATGTTGATATTCATTTTTTAGACACTCCTGTCGCAGTTGCATGTAATGAGGCCGTCAATTTAGCAAACAAATATTGTGATACACAAGGTAGAAAAATGATAAACGGGGTTTTAAGGAGATTGCAAAGAGTTAAGGTGAATTAATTATTTGATATAAATCAATAATTTTTTATAATTTAATAAAATACGATAAAAAGATATTTATGACTAATAATGAATCTGATAGTTCTCGTGAATGGGCTTCGCAAGCTTATGCATTGTTAAAACAAAAACAAAAATTAAAAAAACAAGAAGATCAACTAAAAGCTGAAGAACTAAAAGCAGAAGAACTAAAAGCAGAAGAACTAAAAGCTGAAGAACTAAAAGCAGAAGAACTAAAAGCAGAGCAATTAAAGGTAGAAGTTAATAAACAGAATTTTTCTAATTTGCAAGATGATACAGAAGTTAAATTAGGAGATTTTGATGATGATTTTACTTGGTCAGCAATGGTCTTGGCTGCGCAGGGTAAAAAAGTAAATGAAATATCAATTGATGAAATAGATTGGTTGAGTAAATTACGAAGAGGATTAGAAGAAACAAGAAAAGGTTTTGTATCAGAATTATTAGATAAATTAGGAGATGATCCACTTACACCAGAATCTTTAGATGATTTAGAGACATTATTAATAAGAGCTGATGTCGGTATTGATTCAACAGATAAAGTAATTAATGCACTTAGGAAAAAATTAAATGAAGAAGTTGTTGGAGGAGAAGAAGGAATAAAATTTTTAAAAGATGAATTACGAACAATCATCGAAAAACCAATAAAAAATTCTGGAACAAATATTCTCGTTCCACGGAAAGGGAAGTTGAATGTTTGGCTAATAGTGGGAGTAAATGGAGTTGGCAAAACAACAACTTTGGGAAAACTTGCTTATTTGTCATCAAAAAGTAACTACAAAACTTTAATAGCTGCAGCTGACACTTTCAGAGCAGCAGCCGTAGAACAATTAGAGGTATGGGGTGATAGAAGTAAAGTAGATGTTATTTCGAATCAATCAAAGAATGCAGATCCAGCAGCAGTAGTTTTTGATGCTATTAACGCAGCAAATAAACGCAAAAGCGACTTATTACTCGTAGATACTGCAGGAAGGCTACAAAATAAAAATAATCTTATGGATGAATTATCAAAAATAAAAAAAATTATTGACAAAAAAGTTCCTGATGCAATCATCGAATCTTTATTAGTTTTAGATGCTAGTCAAGGACAAAATGGATTAAAGCAGGCAAAAAGTTTTGCAAAATCTGCAAATTTAAGTGGTGCAATTATTACTAAATTAGACGGTACTTCAAGAGGTGGCGTTTCTCTTGCTGTCTCTGCAGAAGTCAATCTGCCGATAAGATTTATTGGCGCTGGAGAGGGTATTAAAGATTTAAGACCATTCAATAGCTTTGAGTTTGTTGAGGCTTTGCTTGCTGATAGATAAAAATTTAATTAATTTTTTTTAAAAACGTATTTTTAGTGTTAAAACATACCTATGGCTTCTATATGTTTTGTCTAAAATCCAAAAAGAAAAATTATTGTCTAATGACGTTATTCAAGAATTTTTAGAGAAGGATTATAAACTTCCTCTTGATGAGAATGATAAATTTATAGAAACAGTATCTTCATTATCCTATTATTTAAAATCTTTTTCAAATATAAAAAGATTTCTTGATTATATATCTTTAATTTTAAAACACACTTTTAATCATCAATTAAGTCTTATTATCCCTTTGAATGAAAAGGGAGAAATATGGAGAGAAAATATTAAGTTTGCTGGTGAAACAAAAAATCAAAAAATGGATGATGAAATTAAAAGCTATTTTAACAATTTTTATTTCCCTAAAAATTTTAAATTAAAAGATGATATTTCTTTTGAAAAAGTTTTAAATAATCAATTTAAAGAATACGTAATTAAGTCTTATAAAGTTTTGTCACGGGGAAAATGTAGAGGATTTTTATATACCTTTAAAAAGGATACTTTCAAAGATTCTTTAAAATATGAGCGCAATTTAAACTTTATTATTAGTTGTTTGGCAATTGGTTTAGAAAATTATTCGTTAATTAAAGCAAAAAAGAAGCATGAAAATGTAGATAGAGAAATTTCTATTGGAGCAGAAATCCAATCGCAACTTTTACCCGATTATTGTCCAACCATTTATGGTGTAGATTTAGCTGCGCACTGTAGACCAGCTCTTCAATTAGGAGGAGATTATTATGATTTCATGTCTTTGAAAACAAATATTTCTGAGAAGAGACGCGAAAAGGCAAGGTGGGCTTTAGTTATTGGAGATGTTATGGGGAAGGGCCTTCCAGCAGGTCTTTTGATGACTATGTTAAGAGGAATGCTAAGAGCAGAGGTTTTGACTGGGTTACCTCCAGATAGAATATTGCATGATTTAAATCAGTTAGCTATTTATGATTTAGATCAATCGCATAGATTTATAACTTTATTTTATTCTGATTATGATCCTAGAACAAAAAAATTAAGGTATGCAAATGCTGCACATAATCCTCCTTTGCTTTGGAAAAGTTCTGAGCAAAAAATTATTAAATTAGATTCAGAAGGTTTTGTTCTTGGTTTGCAAAATGATGCTGAATATCAATGTGGTCAAATACAACTTAATAAAAACGACGCAATTCTTTATTATACTGATGGAGTAACTGACACTTCTAATGCTTTAGGCGAAAGATTTGATGAAGAACGTTTAATTAAATACTTTTCAAAATTATGTCAGCAATCACTTAAATCTAAAGATATTTTAAATAAGATTTATAAGATACTAGATGATTTTACTGGCAAAAATAGACAATTGGATGATGATGCTTCCATCGTAGTCTTTCAGTTAGATTAGATTTTTTGTCACATATATAAAATAATGCTTTATTAGAAGTAATTAAAGTTTAATTCATATGTCCAAAGTTTGGAGTAATAGGTTTGATGGTAGTCTGAATCCTTTTATTGAAGAATTTAATGCTTCAATCAGTTTTGACAAAACATTAATTTTAGAAGATATAGAGTGTTCTATAGCTCATGCCAAAATGCTTGGTAAAACAAAGGTTTTGTCCACTGATGAGTCTTTAAAAATTATCGAGGGTTTAGAAACTATAAAAGAAGATTTTATTGAGGGCAAATTTTGCCCCGGGGCTCCATCGGAGGATATACATTATTGCATTGAAGAAAAACTAATTAATTTAATTGGTGAAACTGGGAAAAAATTACATACTGGTAGAAGTAGAAATGATCAGGTAGGAACAGATATTAGATTATGGTTAAGAAAAAAAATTGATAATATTGATATCTTATTGGACGAATTACAAAATTCTTTATTTTCGATTGCCGAATCAAATATCTATACATTAATACCTGGTTATACCCATATGCAAAGAGCGCAACCTCTATCTCTTGCTCATCATCTTTTGGCGTATCTTGAAATGTTTCAAAGAGACCGTGAAAGGCTTAAAGAAGTTAGAACTAGGGTTAATATTTCGCCCTTAGGCGCAGCAGCTTTAGCGGGTACTAAAATTAAAATAGATAGATATTTTACTGCTGAAGAATTAGGATTTGGAAATATTTATAAAAATAGTATTGATGCTGTAAGTGACAGAGATTTTTGTATTGAATTTGTTTCGAGTTCTGCTTTAATAATGTCTCATTTGAGTAGAATTTCCGAAGAAATAATCTTGTGGGTTACTGATGAGTTTTCTTTTGCAAAATTAACTGATAAGTGTGCGACTGGAAGTAGCTTAATGCCTCAGAAGAAGAATCCAGATGTTCCTGAATTAATAAGGGGTAAAACGGGTCGAGTTTATGGACATCTTCAATCTTTATTAACCATGATAAAGGGAGTGCCTCTTTCATACAATAAGGACTTCCAAGAGGATAAAGAGCCAATTTTTGACACAGTAGATACTATTTCTTCTTGCTTAAAAGCTATGACAATTTTATTAAATGAAGGAATAGAGTTTAATCTTGAAAAGTTAATGGATTCTGTTCATAATGATTTTTCTAATGCAACTGATTTAGCAGATTATCTAGTATTTAAGAGGGTTCCTTTTAGAGAGGCATATCAAGTGGTTGGAGATATTGTGAAGTATTGTTTAAGTAAAAACATATTATTTAAAGATTTAAAATTAGAAGAATTTCAAACATTTCATAATGAATTTAAAGAAGATATCTATGAAAACCTCAATCCTATGAACGTAGTCAATTCTAGAAATAGTTTAGGTGGAACAGGATTCGATCAAGTCAAACTTGAATTAAATAATTGGAAGAAAAAATTATTCACCTAAATTTCAAGTAATTTTCTACAACAAGGTATGTATTGAAGTAGAATAATATAGTAATGTATATGAACTACTTAATCAGTAGTTTTTATCTTGGTTATTATTTTAAAGTTGAGTTTCAAGTGAGTATTTTTGTTGGCAATTTGCCTTTCCGCGCAGAGCGAGAAGACATCTTAGAATTATTTACACCTTACGGTGAAGTTATGAATTGTTCTCTTCCCTTAGAAAGAGATACAGGTAGAAAAAGAGGGTTTGCTTTTGTCGAAATGGCAGATGAAGCACTTGAGACATCAGCTATTGATGGTCTTCAAGGAACTGAGCTTATGGGAAGGCCTTTAAGAATCAATAAAGCCGAGCCAAGAGGCGGCGGTGGCGGCCCACGCAGAGGCGGCGGTGGCGGTAGAGGTGGTTACGGCGGTGGCGGTAATAGCGGTGGTTACGGCGGTGGCGGTAATAGCGGTGGTTACGGCGGTGGTGGTTACGGCGGCGGTGGTTACGGCGGTGGTAATGGCGGTAATTATTCTCAACCTTCTTCTTACGTTAATAAATCTTCTGGAGCAGAAGGTTGGGAAGATAGGAGTTATGGAAATTCTTCCGATAATTCTGAATTTGAAAATGGCAGAAGTAGAAGAAAAAGAAGTGTTGCAAGCAACTCTGAAATATCTCAAGAAGGGAATTAAAAACCAATTTCTTGTAACTCTGAAGCTTTTTTGCTTAAGAAATCGATACTTAATTCTTGTTTAATCGATTTTGTTGAAATTTCATTTCTCCAAACTTTTGCGTTTGGGATACCTTCCACAAGATTTATAAGATGTTTACAAATATCCCAGCTTTTGCCTTCATTTTTTAAATGTTTTTCGATATAAGGAACTAATAAAAATATAATTTCGGAAGCTTTTTTGCTTTTGCTATCTTCTCCATAAATTTTTTGATCAATTTCAGACCATCTTAAAGGATATTTGTAAGCTGATCTTCCTATCATTACACCATCCAAATTATTCAGTGCTTTTATGCATTGATCAATATTCGTAAAACCCCCATTTATTTCTATCAATAAATTTGGATTGTTTTTCTTTAATTTCTGAACAACATCATATTTTAGTGGTGGTATAGTTCTATTTTGCTTGGGATTTAGGCCTTTTAATATTGCTTTTCTTGCATGAACAGTAAATCTATCTGCTCCAGCATTTGCAACTTCTTTTACGAAACTATCTAATTTATCAAAACTATCTTCTTCATCAACTCCAATTCTATGTTTGATAGTAACGGGTATATTACAATTATTTTTTAGGGACTCAATACATTTTGCTACTTTGGCAGGCTCTCTCATTAGTGAAGCACCAAAGTTTCCAGAACATACTCTTGGGCTTGGACATCCTACATTGAAGTTAATTTCATCATACCCCCAATCTTGAGCCATTTTTGCAGCCTCTTCAAGCATTTTTGGGTTGTCTCCTCCAAACTGAATTGATAATGGATGTTCCTCTGAATTAAAGTCTAAAAACCGCTCTTTTTTGTCTGTATAAATTAAACTCTGAGCTACTATCATTTCGGTATATAAGAGCGCTTTAGAGCTTATTTTTCTAATTATCATCCTAAAGTGTTTGTCTGTACAATCCATCATTGGAGCAACACTTATTTTATGTAGATTGTTTATAGTATTAATCTGATAACTTTTCATAGAATTCTATTTTATATATTTG
The DNA here is from genome assembly GCA_003282425.1 of Prochlorococcus sp. AG-335-A05. Classification (GTDB taxonomy): domain Bacteria; phylum Cyanobacteriota; class Cyanobacteriia; order PCC-6307; family Cyanobiaceae; genus Prochlorococcus_A. The sequence goes on from QBZF01000001.1 coordinate 7,167, forward strand.
AAAATATGAATCAATTTTTATCTAGAAGATCTTTTATTTTAATTCCTATCATGTCAATTTTGAAATTCATTCTTAAACCAAAGAAAGTATTAGCTGCATCTGCTGCTTCGGATGAAGACTGGAATTTATCAAAAGAGGATTGGAAAAGCAAACTTAGTCCGGAATCTTATTATATTTTACGCGAAGAGGGTACTGAAAGAGCATTTAGTAGTCAACTAAATAATGAGAAGCGGAAAGGTATATTTTATTGTGCAGGTTGTAATCAACCTCTTTTTACTTCTGATACAAAATTTGATAGTGGTACTGGTTGGCCTAGCTTTTGGGATCCAATTAAAGGTTCTGTAGAAACGAAAGTAGATTTCAAATTAATTGTTCCAAGAACAGAATATCATTGTTCAAGATGCGGAGGACATCAAGGTCATGTTTTTAATGACGGTCCTTTGCCAACAGGTAAAAGATATTGTAATAATGGTCTTGCTTTGAAGTTTACAGCCGAATAATTAATTAGTGCGGCCTTCCGCAACTTGTTTTGTGCGTCAATTTCATTCACAATAGTTTTAATAAAAATTAAGCGTAATGATTGAAAAACAATCAGATAATTTTGAAAATTTAGAAGAGAATGTTTCTGCAGAGGTTAATAAAATTGAAGATTCTTCTGTGATTGAAAATCAAAGCATCGAAGACAAACAGTCACTTGACGTAGATGATGAAAATATTAATGCAGAAGATTTAAAAAATACTATAACTATTAATGACGCAAGATTAGAACAATTAGAAAAAGAGCATGAAACTTTAAAAAGTCAGTATGTAAGAATTGCTGCTGATTTTGATAACTTTAGAAAAAGACAGTCTCGAGATCAAGATGATTTAAAAGTTCAACTTGTTTCCAAAGCTTTAACAGCAATTTTGCCCATTGTTGATAATTTTGAAAGAGCAAGACAACAACTAAAACCGGAAAGTGAGGAGGCTCAAACATTGCATAGAAGTTATCAAGGACTATATAAACAATTAGTGGAAGTGTTAAAGCAACAAGGAGTTTCTCCAATGAGGGTAGTTGCACAGCAATTTGATCCTAAGTTACATGAAGCGGTTTTAAGGGAACCAAGTCAGGAGTTTCATGAGGATATAATTATTGAAGAATTACAGCGTGGATATCATTTAGAAGGTAAGGTGTTAAGACATGCATTAGTTAAAGTTTCAATGGGTCCTGGCCAACAAAATTCACAAGAGCCTGAAGAAAAGGATAAAGTTGAAGAAGATATTGATTCAGACAATCCTATCTCTGAAGAAAATTAAATCCTTTTTATGAATAGTTGAGTATTATTTAATGGCTGACTTTTATCAAATACTTGGCGTTTCAAGAGATGCTGATGCAAATACTTTAAAGAGTGCTTATAGAAAGTTAGCAAGACAATATCATCCTGATGTTAATAAAGATCCAGGTGCTGAAGATAAATTCAAAGAGATAGGTAAGGCTTATGAGGCTTTAGCTGATCCCGAAACTAGAGCGAGATACGATCAGTTTGGAGAGGCTGGAATTGGGGGAGCGGCTGGCATGCCGGATATGGGTGATATGGGCGGTTTTGGAGACTTGTTTGAAACTTTTTTTAATGGCTTTGGTGGACAATCTTCACAAGGAGGTAGATCACAAAGAAGAGGACCACAACAAGGTGATGACTTAAGGTATGACTTAAATATTGACTTTAAAGATGCTATTTTTGGACAACAAAGAGAAATTAACATTCCTCATTTAGAAACTTGTGAAGTATGTAGAGGCACCGGAGCAAAAAAAGGTACAGGTCCAACAACTTGTACAACATGTGGCGGAAGTGGACAGGTTAGAAGGGCTACAAGAACTCCATTTGGCAATTTTACCCAAGTAGCAGAATGCCCAACTTGTAATGGGGTTGGACAAATAATTTCAGATCCATGCACAAGTTGTGGTGGTAATGGTGTGAAACAAGTTAGAAAAAAATTACGCATTAATATTCCTGCAGGAGTTGATTCTGGAACTAAATTGAGAGTTTCTGGAGAGGGAAATGTTGGTCTAAAAGGCGGCCCACCTGGCGATCTTTATGTTTTTATTAAAGTTAAAAATGACCCAAATTTAAAAAGAGAAGGTATTAATATTTATTCTGAAATATCAGTAAGTTATCTTCAAGCTATCCTTGGTGATACTGTTGATATCATGACCGTTGATGGTAAGGTTAATTTAAAAATTCCAAGTGGGACCCAGCCAAATTCCACTTTATCTCTTGAGAATAAAGGAGTTCCTAGATTAGGAAATCCAGTTGCAAGAGGCAATCATCAGGTTTTAGTAAAAGTTAAACTTCCAACTCGAATTACTGAAGATGAACGAAATCTTCTAGAGGATCTAGCTTCAAAATATACTGAACAGAATTTAAATTCTAACAGTGGTTTGTTTAGTAGGTTGTTTGGAAAGGATTCTTGAAAAAAGTTTCAAAGTTATTGGATTTAGAATCGATTCCATGTCCTTTGAATGTTGTGAAATGTAAATTAGCGTTAGAGAAACTGTCGTCAAATGAAACCTTGATAGTCCACTTAGATAAAGGAGAACCAGAAATCATGGTTAAAAGAGCTTTAAAAGAAATGAAATATTTTTTTAAAACTATAGAGGAAAATCAAAAAACAATAAAGTTAAAAATTTCATATGAAAGTTAATAAAAAATATAAGGGTCTTGTTACGAAAAAATTTAATGAATTTTATTTGGTTGAATTAGATAAAGATGAGACTTCAGTTTTTAACAAAAGATTTTTATGCAAAATCAAGAAGTCTGTAAATTTTAGAAACCAATTAGTTTTCGTCGGAGATGAAGTGGTTGTTTATCAAATTGATTTACAAAGTAAACGAGCAACGATAGAAAGTTTAGTCAAAAGGAATAATCTTTTACAAAGACCATCCGTTGCTAATATTTCAAATATATATATCATTTATTCTGTCGAAGAGCCAAAACTAAATTTATCTCAAGTCAATAAGTTTTTAATATCTTCTGAGCAACTAGGGGTAGAGGTTTCATTGGTGCTTACGAAATGTGATTTGATAACAGAAGAAAAACGACTTTTGTTAATTGAAAAATTTCACCAGTGGGGATATCAAGCAATTACTTTAAATTTAAATAATCCTGAAAATTTAAGAACTTTATTAATTGAGTTAAAGAAGAAAAAATGCTCAATATTTATAGGACCATCTGGCGTTGGTAAAACTACTTTATTAAATATGATAATTCCAGGCCTTGACAATAAAACTGCTCCTGTATCAAATAAAATAAAACGTGGAAAAAATACAACGAGAAATGTTGAGCTATTTTCTTTATCAAGTAAAAGCTACATTGTGGATACACCTGGTTTTAATATGCAAACACTTGAAATAGATATTCGCGACTTATCTAATTTATATCCAGAAATTTATAAACAAGTAGTTAATGAAGGCATACATTGCAAGTTTCGTAATTGTCTACATGTAAATGATCAGGGTTGTAAGTTAAATAAAAATTTCGAAAGGTATACTTTCTATAAAGAAATGGTTGAATCATCTAAGAATCATTATTGTCTAATCCAGGAAGATTAAGATTTAAGCCACCAGTCAAGTCATTCATTCTCTCTTTCATTGTTGTAGTAGAACTTTCATGAGCTTTTTTGATAGCTTCTAATATATTTTTTTCTATTTCTTCCTTGTTAGCAGTTGAAATATTTTCATTAACTTCAACTCTTAGAGGGAGTTGGTTTCCGCTAATCCATACTTTTATCATTTCATCATCACTTTTACCTTCAATTTCCATGCTTTCAAGTTCATCCTGTAATTTTTGTGCATTTTGTTGAATTTCTTTAGCTTTTTTAAAAGCCTCTGTTAGTTGTCCAAAATTTGGAAGTCCAAAACCTGCCATTTTTATAAAAAAGTTTCTTTAAATTAAGGATAGTCAAAACCGATCATTCTTACTTCCGGTTCAAGAAAAATACCTTTTTTTTGTAGTACTTTTTGTTGAATTACTGTTATTAAATCTAAAATATCTTTCGAATTAGCAGAAGAGTTATTCACTATGAAATTTCCGTGCATAGTTGAAATTTCTGCGCCGCCTATTTTAAAACCTTTTAATCCAAGTTCTTCAATTAATTTACCCGCATAATTATTAGTCGGATTTTTAAAAACGCTTCCAAAACTAGGTAAATGGTAAGGCTGAGTATCGGTCTTTTTTTTAAGATTTTTCTGTGTAGTTTCTAATAATTGTTCAATATTTCCGTTTGGCTTAAATAGCAGTTTTGCACTTATAATTATGAGATTATTTTGCTGAAAAGGACTGAATCTATATTGAAAATTTAAATCTTTTTTTTCAATTTCTGATATTTTTAGAGTTTTAGTATCAATTACTCGAACTGATAGAAGATTATTTGCCAATGATAATTGTTTTGAACCTGCATTCATGCAAATAGAACCTCCAACTGTGCCTGGAATTCCCACAGTCCATTCACCGCCTTGCAATCCTTTTTTTGCAAGTATATTTGACATTGTTGGTAGCATTACCCCAGCCTCTGCTTCTACAATTCCTAAATGAGATTTAATTTTGATAGAGCGCATTTTTTTGGTACATATAGTTAAGCCTTTTAAGAAAATATTATTTATTAATAAATTTGAGCCAGCTCCTATTATTCGACATTTTTGATTATTTAAACGCGCCCAATTTATTAAATTGATGAATTCATCAGTATTATTTGGTTTTGAAAAATATTCAGCAAATCCACCAACTTTTATAGTCGTATAATTAGAAAGGTTTATTTTCTCATTAAAAGTAATATTTTTCATTAATTATTCAATCATTTAAAGTATTTTTATTTTTTAAGATTGACCATAAATTATGACAATCTCCAGCTCCCATATTTATGATAAGATCATTTTTTTTGGTTAATTTAAAAAAATTTTCATTAATTTCATAATTATCTTTTAAACATTTAACATTCTTATTATTTTTATAAATAAGATTAGCAATTAGTTGCGAGTCAATATTGTCAATATTTTTTTCTCCAGCTCCAAATATATTTGTTACGTAGATAACATCTGCTTTTGAAAGTTCTTTCACAAATTCATTAATAAATTTTTTTACTCTAGTAAATCTATGAGGTTGAAATATAGCAATTAATCTTCTTTTTTGTTTTCTATCACAACTATTTGTATCTTTAATAAATAGTCTTGCTAAATCAATTGTTGCTTTGATTTCATTAGGATGATGTGCATAGTCATCATAAATAATTCTTTGATTTAGTTCACCTCTAAATTCAAATCTTTTTTTTGGTAATTCTAAAGATTCGGTATTTTTTTTAATTTCTTTAAAACTTAATCCAACCATCCTGCAGGCTGCTATGGCAGCAGTAATATTAGAAAGATTATGTAATCCAGGAACTGGAATATTTATCATATCAATGAATTTGCCACTCTCATAATAATTACCAATGGTTTTGTCTTTATTTACAATAGTTGGAATTATTGCATAAGCAATATTATTTTTTTCTTTAATGGACCATTGATTTTCTGAAGTAAAATTATTCTTTGTAAATTCACAATCATAGTTAATCAATAATTTTTGGGAGTTAGATGCAAATTTTTTAAATGAAGATAGAACTTCATCGATATTTGAGTAATGGTCACAATGATCGAAATCAATATTATTAATTATCCCAATATCTGAATTGTAATTCTTAATTGTTCCATCAGATTCGTCAATTTCTGTTACTAGATATTTTGTATTTTCGATATGAGCATTGGAATCGTATATTGGGATTATCCCACCAGTTATTGAAGAAGAATCATGTGTGCACAATTCTAAAAGCGTGGCAAGGAAAGTACTTGTAGAGGTTTTCCCATGACTACCTGCTATTGATAATGACGTGTAAGATTTCATTATCATCTCAAGAATTTCTGAACGATGCTTAATTAAAAAGTTATTTTTTTTGCAAAAGGATAATTCTTCGTTTTCATCTTTAATAGCAGAGCTAATTACAAAGTTAATTGTCTTATTCTGAAATTTTGAAATTACAAAATCAATATTTTTTTTAATTTGAGAATCAAAAATTATTGCTCCTAATGTTTTTAAATTTTTTGTTTCTTTGTTTTGAACTAAATCAGACCCAGAGACTGAATATCCCTTTTTTATTAATGCCAAAGCGATTGCAGACATTCCAATACCACCAATGCCAATAAAATGAAAATGATCTCTATCTATTAATTTTTTATTCAATTATCTAATTTAGACTTAAATCAAGATAACTTCTAAGTAATTAGAATTGCATTTAATTTTTACAAAAAATGTTGTTTTTTTTATGAATTAATACAAAAATAGAATTATTTCCTTAATAAATCAAAAAATACTTACTTTATTGCACAAAATTCTGTATGATCAGCAACTTAGGTTAATCATTAGAAAATTTTTTTGTTATGACTTTGCGTGTTGCGATTAATGGGTTTGGCAGAATTGGGCGAAACTTTATGCGTTGTTGGTTAAGTAGAGGAGCTTATACCAATATCGAAGTAGTTGGTATTAACGTAACTTCAGACCCTAAAACCAACGCTCATCTGCTCAAATATGATTCAGTACTAGGAAAATTGGATGGTGTAGACATTCAATATACTGATGATAGTTTTGTTATTAATAACAAAACTATCAAGTGTTTCTCTGATAGAAACCCAATGAATTTACCTTGGAAAGATTGGGGGGTTGATTTGGTTATAGAATCAACTGGTGTTTTCAACACTGATGTTGGTGCAAGTAAGCACCTTGAGGTTGGTGCTAAAAAAGTAATTCTTACTGCTCCTGGTAAAGGTTCAGGTGTTGGGACTTACGTAGTAGGTGTGAATGCTGATCAATATAAACATAGTGATTATGACATTTTGAGCAATGCTAGTTGCACTACAAATTGTTTAGCTCCAGTAGTAAAAGTTCTTGATCAAACGTTTGGAATTAATAAAGGATTGATGACAACAATTCATAGCTATACTGGTGATCAACGTATTTTAGATAATAGTCATAGGGATTTAAGGAGGGCTAGAGCAGCAGCTACAAACATTGTTCCTACTTCAACAGGAGCTGCTAAAGCTGTTGCTTTGGTTTACCCTGAGATGACAGGTAAACTCACTGGTATAGCTATGAGAGTACCTACTCCAAACGTTTCAGCAGTAGATTTCGTTTTTGAATCTTTAAAATCTGTTACGAGTCAAGAAGTTAATAACGCACTTAAAGAATCTTCTCTGGGCTCAATGAAAGGAATTATAAAATATGGTGATGAGCCATTGGTTTCAAGTGATTATGCAGGAACTAATGAATCATCAATAGTTGATAGTGATCTTACAATGTCAATTGGCGATAATCTTGTAAAAGTTCTTGCGTGGTATGACAATGAATGGGGTTACAGTCAAAGAGTTGTAGATTTAGCTGAGATAGTAGCTCAAAAATGGGAATAATCAAAAGTGAGAAAAAGACTTATTTTCAAATAAATTTTTGTTATCACAGTTTTTAAAATCGACTGATACGTCTCCTTCGAGAAAATATCCGATTTCCGTAATAGTTTTATCTTCAAATAAAAGATTATTTGCCCATTTTCTTGGGAGAGAAAACACTAGCTCGTAATCTTCGCCTCCAAAAAAATAATATTCGTCCCATTTATTTCCTTTAGGCCAATTTTTATGTTTAGGAACTTTTGCATAATCAATAATTGCTTTGCAATTACTTTCAGTTGCTAAATCTAATAATGCTTGAAATAGGCCATCACTACTGTCAGTACAACCAATCATTTTAATACTTTTATTAGTACGAGCTTTAAGTATTTTTTTAAGAAATTTAGGTTTAAGTTTTGGTCTGCAAAATTGTTGTAAAGAACTATTTATTAATGAGTGCGTTAGAGCAATATCACTATCAAAAATTGTTTTATTTTTTATCATTAATCCTAATTTGCTAAGGCCATGAATGCCTGTAGTCAATATAATTTCATTTGGTTTGCATGAGCTTCTTCGTAATTTTATTTCACCCTGTTTTCCTAGAGCAGTCATAGAGATTACTTTTTCTTTTCCGACAGAACAATCCCCTCCAAGAATTAAGCCCCCAAAATGGTCTAAAGCTAGTCTTATTCCTGTATATAAATCTTTAATCCAAATCCAATCTGTTTTTGACGGGACTACTAATCCAATATTAACTCCAATAATTTTGCTGCATCCGCTTGAGATTAAATCAGATACATTACATGCTACGGCTTTCCATCCTATGTCTAAGGCAGAAATCGTATCATCATTAAAATGTATATTTTCAACTAATGAATCAGTATTAATAAGTAAGTTTTTATTTTTAGCTTTAATGTATGCGCAATCATCAGAAACCTGATTTTTAGGCATAAATTCAGCAAGCCTTTTTATTAATTCTTTTTCTCCAATATCCTCTAGTAATTCTTTAGGCATTTAATTTTAGTTTATCAATTCCATTTAAAACATTAATGGAAATTATTGTGTCATCTTTTGTAAGCTCTTCTAAAACTTCAAAACCCTCTATTACATAACCAAAGGCGGCATTTCTTCCATCAATTAAATTGCGACCTGCTGGATTTAGTTCTGCTTCATATAAAAAGAAGAAAAACTGCGACGATCCATCATCAACAGCGGAACTGGAATGGGACCACCCCAAGGTTCCAAGTGTTGCAAATGGTAAAGTCGGTGTTTCTGTATAAAGGCCTAACTCTTCAAACGTTTCATTATAAAAAGTTTCGCTTTCGTTAGGTATTCTTATTTCCAGAGGAACATGTCTTTCCACATTTGTTTCGGGATCTATGTATCCAATCTCATTACCAATTGGATCACCAGTTTGAAGAACAAAAAATTCTTCTGCTCTATTTATTGGCATATTACTGTAAAAGTTTTTTGAAGATAAATCTATAAAGGCACCAGCAGTAAGCGGTGCATTAAATCCATCTATTATTGCTTGCATATCGCCTTTAGATGTTTTTATATTTACTTTTGCTCTACCGAGTAATCTTGGAAGATCATCAAATTCGCTTGGAATAGAATAGGGAAATTCATTTGGTAAAAAATATTCCTCTAGTCCCCCTATTTTGTCTAGTGCTTCTCTTCTGGTTGATATGAATGAATATTTATCTTTAGATTTAGCTTCATCAAGAAGGTTATCAAAATCATTTTTAAGATCTAAAAATGTGTTTTCTGCAATTTTTTGTTTTTCGTTTGGTAATTCCTCAATAATTCGACTCTTATATTTTTTTAGTAAAGATTGACATTTTGTAACAGTTTTTGAGAGAGCTGGCCATCTTCCTCCTCTCACAAGGTCACTAGTTTCCTCTAACTTATGTTGAATTTCCTGCAGCTCAACTTGCTTGATAGGGAGTGCATTTCTGAGTATTGCATTGGGATCTTTTACTGCGTTTCCAGTAGGTAAATCAGCTAATACTTGTGTTGGTTTTAAGAAACATACATGTATTAAAATTAGAATTAAAAATAAATAATGTTTGTTCTGATTTGATAAGAAGTTTTGCATAGCACTCTTACAGGTTTATGATCCTTGGGTATGTAATACAGGAATGATTTCCAGTAACGATTTTCGCACAGGTACCACCATCGAGATAGATGGACAAGTTTGGCGTGTAGTAGAATTCCTACATGTTAAGCCTGGTAAAGGTTCTGCTTTTGTGCGAACAAAATTAAAATCAGTTCGAAACGGTAATGTAGTCGAAAAAACTTTTCGAGCTGGAGAATCAGTACAACAAGCTGTCCTAGAAAAGTCTAACCTGCAACATACTTATGTGGAGTCAGGAGATTACGTTTTTATGGATATGATAAGTTTTGAAGAAACAAGACTCTCCTCTGATCAGATCGGTAGAGGCTCAAAGTATTTAAAAGAAGGTATGGAGGTTAATGTGATTTTTTATAAAGATAAAGTTTTAGAAGTTGAACTTCCAATCTCTATAACCTTAAAAGTTACAGAGACAGATCCTGGAGTTAAAGGTGATACTGCAAGTGGGGGTACTAAACCAGCTATTCTAGAAACAGGTGCTCAAGTTATGGTTCCTTTGTTTATTTCTGTAGGAGAAATGATTAAGGTCGATACCCGTAATGATAGTTATCTTGGACGTGACAACTAATGGCTATGAAATTAGATCATGATGACTTAGATCGCTTGATAGAAAAAATTTCTACAAGTGATATTCAAGAATTTTCTCTAGAAGGGGAAGATTTTAAACTTGAAATAAAAAGAAATTTGTTTGATCAGAATCTTTTAACTAACAATTCGACAAAAAACAATTCTTTGGAGAAGCAAATAATTAATTCTCAATCAACATCATCAGATAATATTACCATAACAAGTAACCCTGAAGTATCTCAGGTGGCCCCTCCAGGGCGCTCAGATCTTATAGACATTACTTCCCCTATGGTTGGAACCTTTTATAGGGCTGCGGCTCCGGGAGAGGACCCATTTGTTGATTTAGGAAGTAAAATCACTATAGGGCAAACGATTTGCATACTTGAAGCTATGAAGTTAATGAATGAAATTGAATCAGAGTTTAATGCTGAAATTGTAGAAATTCTTGTTGAAAATGGAACACCAGTAGAGTTTGGACAAGTATTAATGCGCGTCAAACAGTCTTGAATCTTTAGTTAAATCAAAAGCTGCTTTTATTGCTTCAACCATACTTTGAGATTGAGCTAAACCCTTTCCTGCAATATCAAATCCAGTTCCATGATCAGGAGATGTTCTGATAAAAGGTAAACCAATAGTTGTATTAACTGAGTAATTAAGGGCAATAACTTTTATTGGAATTAATCCCTGATCATGATACATAGCAAGAATGCCATCATGAGTTGGAGCTGTTTTATCTCTCCAAGCTTTTGAAGATGAATTCCAACAGGTATCAGGAGAAATAGGACCTGATACTTGAACTCCTTTATTTTTATTACCCCAGCTAGTAACCGCATTTTTGATCCAATCTTTTTCTTCACTTCCTAATATGCCTTCTTCACCAGCATGAGGGTTTAATCCAGCAACTTTTAGACGGGGTTTATTGACATAGGTTTTGCAAAATTTTGCAAATAAATCTAATTTTGTATGAATTAGGTGTGTAGATAATTGTTTTGGTACGTCGCATAAAGGTATGTGGGTAGTTGCCAACAAGGTGTTAAATCTCCAACCAGTGATTGGAGATTTAGCTGTAAATAACATACCAACATCCTTAACTTGACAAGATTCTGCCAATAATTCTGTTTGACCTGAATAATTATGCCCTGCTAAAGACCATGACTTTTTACAAATAGGTCCAGTAACTAGTGCTGCATTTGTATACTTTTGAACAATTTCAATAGCTTTTTTTAAGTAAAAGAAACTTGCATTACCATTACTTTTTTTTGGTTTATTTATTTCAAATGGAATCTTAATATCATGTATTTTGTAATTATTAGGATCTACAATATTTTTGACTCCTAAAGATTTAAGATTTTTAAAAGTATTTTCTAGATTATTTTTTGATCCAACAATTATAAAATCAAGATTATGTGGAATTTCTTTTGAAAAAAGAGCTTTTAAAATAATTTCAGGTCCAATACCTGACTCGTCTCCAACGCTTATGATAATTTTAAATTTATCTTTAATACTATTATTTTTATTATTCATGATTTAATTTTAATAAGGCAATTATTTAATCCTGCTTTGTAATTTTTATAAATAAGTTTATATCCTAATTTTTCACATAATAATTTATTTGAAACTCTTCTATTTTCTTGCCAAAAAGATTGGGCTATTGGCGATAAATCTTTTTTAGCTTCTTCAAATAATATTTTTTTGGGCATTTCTAATCCAAGTAATTGGTAGCCGTATTTTATGACTTCAATTTGTGAGCAAGGCTCGTCATCTGCGATATTAATTATTTGATGAAAATCCAAATTATTTTTATTTTGTATTAAATAAATAATTGCATTTGCAATATCAGCGACATGAATTCTTGAGAAGACTTGATTTTTTTTATCTATCACTTTGATTTTTTTTGTTTTAATAGCTTCTAAAGTTGACCTCCCTGGGCCATAAATACCAGGTAATCTGAAAATTTGTATTGGCAAATTTGAATTAATCCATTCTCTCTCACAATTTAATCTCCTTTGACTTCTTTCTTGAAAAGGATTTGGTTGATCTTGTTCACAAACCCAATCACCATAAGTGTTACCATAAACACCAGTAGTAGAAAGATATCCAACCCATGTTAGAGATAAATTTTTAATTTTGTTTTTAAGTCTCTTTAATACAGGGTCGTCACCATTTTTATCTGGAGGTATACAACTAAGAACATGAGTTACTCCCTCAAAGATTGAATCTGCAGGTATTGAATTATCTTCGCTATTAAAGATAAAACTATTTGGCTCATTACTTACAGATCGAGAACTTGCTAATGCTATGCAGCCTAGTTTTCTGATTGATTTTGCAAAAAAGTCTCCGCTAAAACCTCCTCCAAAGATTAGGAATTTATTTTTAGCTGTAATTGGACTTGATAAATTGGTCATTAAGTATTATTAATAGTACATATGTATTATTAAAGAAAATGCAGACTTCAATTCAGCCTGAGGTAAAACTAAAGATAGTTGGTTTTGATAATTCCAACTCTCAAGTTAAAGAAAAATCAAATTATTCAAAATCTGGTTTAGATTTTAAATTCTATCAAAAATTATTTGTAATACTTTTAGTATCGTGTGCATTTTTAATATTTCCTGAATCACCACAAGATTCAGAAGTTTTATGCAAAAAATATCAATCTATAAAGGCTTGTATGGTCTGGTAATTACGCGGCATTATATTCATCATCATCAAACTTGTAATTTTTATTTTTTTTATTCATAAAGGTAGGATTTGCCCATTGTAATAATCTTAAAGCTAATCTCAGATCACCATCTAACCATGCTCTAATAGCCATAGCTCTTCTAGGATCATAGAATTTTTGTTTTCTATACCAATACAAAGCATTATCATCTGATTTGTCGCCGTTGCATGATAAGCATGCTGGGACACAATTTTCGGTTGTACTCAATCCTCCCTGGCTTCTAGGATGTACATGGTCAATGGATTCTGAAGGTTTTCCGCAGTATATGCAACTTTTTCCTGTAAATGTATGAATTGATTTTCGCCATTGCCTTAATCTGAATTTAGGGCATAAATCTTCTAAAAAGACAGCATCATTAATGTGCATTCAGATTATTTAATTTCCTACAATTTTGACCGATTCAATATAAAAGTCAATAGGTTTTTTATTATTTTTAAGACTATATTTCCAGGATTGAATATATTTTATGTATTTAATTATACTTAATAAGTAATATTTAATTTATAAGCTAAATGTAATTAAAGATACTTTTAAAGTTAATAGCTGTATCTATCAAAGGTTTCTTGAGAATAATCTTCATCGGTTTCTTCTAGTTCTCTTTGTAATCTTTCTCTTTTTTTTGCTTGTTCTTTTTCTTCTTTTGCTTTCCTTTCTGATTCTTTCTTCAAATCCCTTTGTAATTTTCTATTAGGATTAAGTTTTTCTAAGAATTGCACACAATAACTAAACTTTTCGCGTTCTCTTATAACAGTTTCTACGATTTGTGCTGCACCTTGTTTTGGAGATACTTTAAAAAATCCTCCTTTTTGTTTTTTGATATAAGTATAAGCAGCTTCCCAGCTACTTTCATGGTCATTGCCTCCATCTCGCATAGTGCAAAATATTTCTGCTCCAAATCCAGCTGAAATTGCTTGAGGGGCAAATAATAGTGATGGAATAACTATTGCAACTAAAGGCAAAACAAATTTTACATTTTTATTCCTTTTCATTAGTTTATTATCTTTCTATATAAAAAGTATCCTTAATTTGGATTATGTCTAGACATATTTAAGATTTTATTAGTCCAAAAATATTTAGCATTTTTACAACTAATGGCAGAATTAAAAGAACAGTAACTAATCTAACTGCATGAAGAGTTGCAACTGCTGCTCCTACTCCATATTCAGTACCAACTAAACTCATACCACTAATCCCTCCAGGAGCAGCACCAAGAATTGTCGTGATTATATCCACATTAAGTAATCTGCTGGTCCATAAACCAATTACTAAACCAGTAATTATTAGTGTAAATGTGATTAAAATTGCAGGCTTCCATAAAGTTTGTAATTCAACTAATGAGTCCTTTGTTAAGCTTGTTCCAATAACGGTTCCAATGCCTATTTCTAATACAGTTCTTGTGCCATATGGCCACGCGGCAGGCTCAACTTTCCCGCTGATGCTTAAAATACTTGCACCAATTAAAGCACCTGCTAGTGGAGCTGCAGGGATGCCTGTTTTTAAAGCTAATGCTCCAAAAGCTGTACCTGCAATTAAATAATAAATTAGATTTATATGTGACATTTATTAAATCCATAGTTTGGTAATAATATTAGGAATAAATTCATAGGCTTGGTTATATGTTCAAAATATGTTTTTATTTACTAATTACATAGTCCTTTATGAAATTCAATATATTGTATCTGCGTTAAACAAAAATTTACAAGCTTAATATTTGTACTTTAAACATATTTTTTAACTTTAAAATGATTATTAATTTGCCATAAAAAACTTAATATTTAAAAATTAGTTAGATTTTTACTGCATAAAGGGCCTTTGAGTTGGCATAATAACAATAAAGCACTTTTTGTCATGGCACCACAAATTTCTTATACAGCTACTAAAAACCCAATCAAAAAGAAATTATCTTTTATTGAAGGTGGGCATCAACTTGAAAAGTTAGAATTCGCTCTTGCTGTTGCCCAAACTAAGGGTGATGAAGAAAAATCATTAGTATTAAGAAAAAAAATAATTGAATTAGGAGGAAATGTTGAGGAACCTGGTACCTAGATTAACTTTCCTGAAGAAAGCTCGATGCTATTCTCAAAGCCTCCCCTGCTTGTTCAGTAGAAATTATATTTTGTTCGACTAGTGTATTGCCTATAGCTGCTATCACTGTAATTATATCTCTATCATTTATGTAACCTAAGTGACCAACTCTAAATATTTTTCCTTTTAAATGATCTTGTCCTCCAGCTAGTAAAATATCATATTTATTTTTTATATTTTTTCTAAACTGTTCAGCATCTATATCTTCAATTTGAATTGCAGTAACAGAGGGACTCAGATGGTTTTCATCAGCAAATAATTTTAGGTTAAGTGTTTTTGCAGCTTTACTGACTGCGAGTTTATGTCTTTCGTGTCTTTTAAAAATTTTATCTAGTCCTTCATTCTTCATCATTTTTAATGATTCATCCAAAGCAAAAACTAAATTTACTGCTGGAGTATAAGGATTGCTATTGCTCGACAGACTCTTTTTATATGATTTTAAATTTAAATAGAATTTAGGTAAATTAGAATTTTCTGAGGCTTGCCATGCTTTCTCACTCATTGACACAAAGCTTAATCCTGGGGGTATCATATAACCTTTTTGAGATCCTGAGGCAACAATATCTAGCCCCCATTCATCTACTGGTACATTACAAGCTCCAATACTTGTTACGCAGTCAATTATTGATAATGCCTTTTTATGATTGCGAATATAAGAACTAATTGTTTTTAAATCATTAATTACGCCTGTTGAGGTTTCAGAATGTGTAAGGATAACTGCCTTTATTTCTTTTTTATCATCTTTTTCTAAAATTGTTTTAAATTTTTCCGGATCAAGTGGGGCGCCCCATTCCGCACCAATTTTAATTACTTCGAGTCCAAATTCTTTTGCTACTTTTACCCATCTTTGGCCAAACTTTCCATTTTCACCACAAATAACTTTGTCTCCTTTGCTTAATGTACTTATCATTCCTGCTTCCATGGCAGCAGTTCCACTACCTGTAATGGTTAAAATATCATTTTTTGTCTGATGTAGCCATTGTAGATTTTTAGTAGTTATCTCAACAAGATCTTGAAAATCTTTGCTTCTATGCCCTATGGGATGACTTCCTAATGCTTGTAAAACTTTTTCTGGAACTGGTGTGGGACCAGGTATCATCAATGATAATTTTTGTTGTATGGCCACTTTTTAATTAATAGGTCATTCTAAGATTAGTAGTCATAGAATATTTTTCAATTACTTGATTTGAAAAAAGGATTTTCTTTACCTTTATGGGTTGCTGGAGCTGCTAAGTCAGCATTACAAAAATTAATAGGATTACCTTTTAAGGATTATGAATTAATTAAAATCCCTAAAGATAAAAATTTAATTAGAATTAAGATTCATTCATCTGGATTAATAAATGGGAAATCTCATGCCCTTGGAATTTCCTTTGTAGATTCTGGATTGGATCTTGATCTAACACAAAACCTAGAAATATGGACAATTGTTTCTTTAGAAAAAAATCATAATACAAGTAATAACCCTTTAGATCTTATTAATATTATTCCTGGTTACGGTGTTGGCATTTATAAAGAGACTTCTAAGATCTGTATTTCAGATTTTGCTCAAAAATTATTAGTTGAAAATTTATTAAATATTATTCCTGAAGGATACATACTGAATTTAGAAATTGTATTTCCAAATGGAAAATTTTTGGCCGAAAGAACTAGTAATAAATCATTTGGAATCGTTGAAGGTCTCTCAATTATAGGTACTAGCGCTGAAACTTTTGCAAGTGCTTCACCTGATCAATTAAAAAAAGCAAAAGATCAGCTTAGACAAATTATTGCTAATGAAGTTTGTGAAACAATAATTTTTGTTATTGGTGAAAATGGATTAAATTTAGCAAAAAGTTCTAATATTAAATTTCCTATTATTAAAGTAGGTAATTGGATAGGACCATTATTAGTTGATGCTGCAATAAAAAATATTAAAACAGTAATCCTTTTTGGCTATCATGGTAAATTGATTAAATTAGCTGGAGGAATTTTTCATACTCATAATCACTTAGCAGATGCAAGAATTGAAATTCTTGTTTATTTAGCCGTAAAAGAAGAAGTTCCACTAGAAATAATTCAAAAATTATCGCAATCAAATACGGTTGAAGATGCGTTGTTAGTTCTTGAAAGTTTTAGTCTTGTTATGGCTGATAAACTATGGAATAAATTATCAAATACTATTGAAAAGCGCTCTACAGAATATATAAATAGATATATAAAAACAGATATGAAAGTTGGAGCAATTATCTTTGATAGAAATAGAAAAATTCGTTGGTCAGGCAACAATAGTAAAGACTATATTTCTGCTTTTAAAGGTTTCTAATTTTAAGTGGTTTATGTTTTTGTAAATAAATTGAGGTAACTTTTAGACATGAGTAAAAATTTACTAAAAAAAGATAGAGATCCCTCAATATTAATTCTAGATTTTGGATCTCAATATTCTGAATTAATTGCAAGGAGAATAAGAGAAGCAGATGTATTTTCTCTTGTAGTTAGTAACTTTACCTCTATTAAGGAGATTCAGGATATTAATCCAAAAGGGATTATTTTAAGTGGTGGCCCAAGTTCTGTTTATGAAGATAATGCACCTAAATGTGATGTAAAAATTTTTGATTTAGGGATTCCAGTTTTGGGTATATGTTACGGAATGCAATTAATGGTTAAAGAATTAGGAGGTGAAGTTATACCAGCAATTAAAAAAGCTGAATATGGCAGAGCACCAATAAATATTGATTGCGAAAGTGATTTGCTATCTAATGTCCAAGACAAATCTATTATGTGGATGAGTCATGGAGATTCTATAAATAACTTGCCTGAAGGATTTATGCAAATCTCTCATACAGAAAATACGCTGCATGCTGCAATATCAAACAAACAAAAGAAATTATTTGGTGTTCAATTTCATCCTGAAGTTATTCATTCACAATTCGGAATGACGGTAATTAAAAACTTTGTTTATTCTATTTCTAAATGTAAGGCCGATTGGACTACTGAAACTTTTTTAGAGGAAACAATTCCAAGAATTAAGCAACAAGTAGGTGATAAGAAAGTTTTACTTGCTCTTTCTGGCGGCGTAGATTCATCAACCCTCGCTTTTCTTCTCAATAAAGCTATTGGTAAACAGCTTACTTGTATGTTTATTGATCAAGGCTTTATGAGAAAAGGTGAACCTGAATTCTTAATGGAATTTTTTGATAAAAAATTTCATATAAAAGTTGAGTATATTAACGCTAGGGAAAGATTTATTAATAAATTAAATGGAATAACTGATCCAGAAGAAAAACGCAAGATTATTGGTAGAGAATTTATTAGAGTTTTTGAAGAGGAAAGTAATAGATTAGGTCCTTTCCAATATTTGGCTCAAGGTACTCTTTACCCAGATGTTATTGAGAGTGCTGGAACGAATTTAGATCCTAAGACTGGTGAGCGAATAGCAGTAAAAATAAAAAGTCATCATAACGTAGGAGGTTTGCCAAAAGATTTACAATTTAAATTAGTTGAACCATTAAGAAAACTTTTTAAGGATGAAGTAAGAAAGGTTGGAGGTGCTTTAGGATTGCCAGATGAAATTATAAAAAGACATCCATTTCCTGGCCCTGGCTTAGCAATAAGAATCTTAGGTGATGTTTCTCATGAAAAACTTAACTGTTTGAGAGATGCAGACTGGATAGTAAGAGATGAAATAAAAAAAGCAGGTCTTTATAATAATATATGGCAAGCATTCGCGGTTCTTTTACCTGTTAAGACTGTCGGTGTAATGGGAGACAAACGGACTTATGCCTGGCCAATAGTTTTGCGATGCGTATCAAGCGAAGATGGTATGACTGCTGATTGGTCGAGAATTCCTTATGAAACCTTAGAGAGAATTTCTAATAGAATCGTTAATGAAGTAGAGCAGGTTAATAGAGTTGTTTTCGATATTACTAGTAAGCCTCCAGGAACAATTGAGTGGGAATAAAAATAGGCTACAAACCAAGTTATAGCCTTAAAAAGTAGGTTTCACGTAGCGAAATACGTGTTATTATATGCTCAGACCCATTGATATAACTGCCTTTTTTACAAAATTATTATGGATGAAACCATTAAATTAAGTAGGTCTACTGTTGAAAAATATCTTAATTGCCCTAGATGTTGCGTTCTTGATAAAAAGCATAAAATAAAACCTCCATCATTACCATTTACTTTAAATATTGCCGTAGATAATTTATGTAAAAATGAGTTTGATTATTATCGTGAAAGACGAGAATCTCATCCTTTATTTATTGAGCATAATATCGATGCTGTACCTTTTAAACATAAAGATATAGATATTTGGAGAAGCAATTTTAAAGGAATAAGATATAAATCTACTGAACACAATTATGATTTTGGTGGGGCGGTAGATGATGTTTGGCAAAAAAAGAATGGAGAGTTAATTATTGTTGATGTAAAAGCAACATCAAGAAATAATTTTGATTGGTTTGAAACTTTCAATAAATATGATTATGCAAAAGCATATAAAAGACAATTAGAAATGTATCAGTGGTTATTTAGAAAAAATGATTTCAAAGTTGCAGATGAAGCCTATCTTCTTTATTTTAATGGGAAAAAGAATGAGAAATTTTTTAATAATCAGTTAAAATTCGACGCTCATTTTATTAAGTTAGAGTGTTCTTCATCATGGGTAGAAGGCAAAGTTATTGAAACAGTAAGACTTCTCAGATCTAATCTGTTCCCTTCTCCATCTTTTAACTGTGAATATTGTAATTATTTAAAAAAGCGTTGGCAGTTGTCACAAAATTAATTAATGACATTAAAAAAATAATATTATTAGATAATTCTGGAAAAATTTTTAAATAAAGATAATCTTTAAGTAGACAATAAATTTTAGATTTTGGTTAAACAGAAAAGTCCTGATAATAAAATTAGCAATCATTTACAACAAGATGTTGTAAAAATTGCAGGCAAAACAATTTTTATTAATCCATTTTTATATTGGAGAAGGTTTGATGAAAATACCAATAGATGGTTAAGAGAACCAGGACAGATGTCAGAAGAGCAAATCCAGCCAAACAGAAATAGGTTTTATCCTGAAATTGACTGGGCTGATTTAAGTCAAGATCAAAAGCTCGTAAAAGATGCAAGTATAGAAATGTTTCTGAAGACTTTGGAGCTTATAAGCACATTTCATCCTCAGCTTAACTCTGGACAATTATTAGAAGTTGAGAGGAAAATGGCAATTACAAAAAAGCTACCTTTTGAAAAGTGGGTAACAAAGTCTTTTGCCAAAAAAGCTAGAGCTGAAGAAAATGAGAAAAGGAAATTTCAAAGAGATAGATTTTTCAGAAGTTGGAAGGAATGGCTAAGCCTTGAAAATACTCAACAAGCTCTACTACCTATTATTGTCGTTGTATTTGTATCAGCATTTATTGGGTGGTCTTCAGGTGTTTCAAAAAACAGTTGTAATCCTTACTTTGAACAAAATTTAGATCAGTCAATATAATCCGTTTTATTAAATAGAATTTAATAATATTTTGATGATTTGTGATTTATTATTTGGGGTAATATAAAAGAAATTTAGTTTTTAAGTTAACTTAATATTTGATTTATGGATAACAAAGAGCAAGAAAAAGACATATCAAGTTTCGAATTTGATAAAGGTAAGACTCGAAATGATTATAAATTTTTAGTTCAAAAACTAAAAAATATAAATGAGATTATTACTTTGTTAGAAAACAAGTTTTTGCAGAAAGAGATATAAATTTTTGAAAAATAGTAACTTCAACAATAAGTTCCCCTCTTTTAATAGACAGCCTTTGGTTTTCTATTTAATTACTTCTTTTACTTTTTTATTAATATTAATTAGATTAATTTTTCTTCAATTATTAAATTATGAGACTTACAAAGAAATGTCTGATGAAAATAGAATTAGGTTAATTTCTACCCAACCAATTAGAGGGAGGATATTAGATAAAAATGGATTAATATTGGCAGATAGCCGTTTTAAGTACTCTTTAATAATTAAACCTCAATACGTCAGTAAAGAAGCATGGCAGAAATATAAATCAAAGATTTCGAAATTATTCAATATTTCATCTGATTCACTTCAAAAGAAATATTCTGATGGTCTAAAAAACAAAAATTTTTCAATAACTCTATTAGATGATTTAAAAGTTGATCAAGTTATCAAATTTAAAGAAAATGAAAATATCTTAAATGGCTTAGAGATTTCAACAAAAATGATTAGAAATTATCCTTATAAAACTGTTGCTTCTCATGTGATTGGTTATACCCAACCCATTTCAGATTCTGAATTTAAGATTTTGTCAAAAAAAGGTTATAAATTAAATGATTTAATAGGAAGAACTGGAATTGAGTTTGTTTATGAAGATCATATAAGAGGAGAATGGGGAGGAGAAATGATTGAAGTGAACTCTTCCGGCACTTTTACAAAATCTTTAGGTATTAAACCATCAAAACAAGGGAAAGACCTTAAATTGACAATTGATTTGAATTTACAATTAATCGCTGAAGAAGTGCTTAAAGATAAAAATGGAGGAGCAATAATAGTTATGGATCCAAGAGATGGTGCTATAAGAGCAATGGCTAGTAAACCAACTTTTGACTTGAATTTTTTTTCAAAAGAATTTAAACCAGAAAAAGAATATAATGCTCTGTTCAATTCTCCTGCTAAACCATTATTTAATAGAGCTTTAAATGCATATGATCCAGGAAGTGTTTGGAAAATTGTAACTGCTATAGCTGGTTTAGAAAGTGGAAAGTTTCCTCCTGAAACTTCCTTAGAAACTAAACCTTGTATTACATATGGAAGTCAATGTTTTAGAGAACATAATGACTTAGGGTTCGGAACAATAGGTTATGAAGATGCTTTGAGAGTTTCAAGTAATACTTTTTTTTATCAAATTGGCTATGGCGTAGGTGTAGATGAAATTTATAACGTTTCCAAGAAGCTTGGCTTTGCCGCACTATCTGGAATCGAAATTTCCGAACAAGAAAATGTAGGTTTAGTGGCAAGTAGTCAATGGGCTAAAAAAGGGAGAGGCTGGGGGGAACCAGGAAGAACTCCTTGGGTCCCAGAGGACATCGCGAGTATGTCTATCGGTCAATTTGTTGTCCAAGTTACCCCTATTCAAATAGCTCGTGCATATGCAGCAATCGCGAATGGTGGTTATTTAGTCACTCCTCATTTATCTAAAAAAGAAGATCAACTATTAATAAATCAAAAGCGTATAAAAATTGATATTGATCCAAATAATCTGCAGTTAGTGAAGAACGGATTAAGAAAAGTAGTTGAATCTGGAACAGGTGTCTCTATCAATTATGGGGTGTCTAATCTTCCTCCAGTTTCAGGCAAAACTGGTACTGCTGAAGATGGAGAAGGAGGTTCAGATCATGCATGGTTTGTTTGCTTTACTCCCTCTGATAAAAGTGAGTTGTTAATAGTTGCTTTTGCACAAAATACTCCCGGAGGTGGATCTGTACATGCATTACCTATGGCTAGAGAAATTTTAAAAGTTTGGAATGAAAATAAATAAATATAATTCGCCAAATTTTTATAAAAATAATTTATACTCTCAATTTTTTCATTTGTGAAAGTCGTTGAATTATATCTTCTATTGTTTTTATATCCACTGGTTTACTAAATGAAGATAACAGTTGTCTCCCCAAAACTTGACTTCCCAAATGTACTAATTGAATTCGTAATGAGGTTAATAGTTCTAATCCGACTCCACCAGAAAAAGTTGCAATTGCAATTGGCTGACCATTAAATAAATTTCTAAAATCATCTCCTGATACGGATAGCCATGCTATGAGATTAGAAAGAATTGGAGGTATCGAACCGTTATATTCAGGAGCACATATAATCCATTTATCTGTAGCAAAAAGCTTTTCTTTTATTTCAATTATTTCGATGGGAATATTTTCTTTTGTATGAATTCGTGGATTGAATAACGGTATATCAAAAGTAGTAAGATCCAAAATTTCAGAATTGAATTTAAGTTCATTACTTTTTTCTTGAAATTTTTTTGAAAGTTCTAGATTTTTTCCACAACTTGCTGAAATGATTATTAGATCTTTTGAATCAGGCATAAATACAATAATTTGGTTTAATAGTTAGCACCACTCTTACGATGATGAACAGCAGTGAGACTATCGGATTTTAATATATTGCCGTGCAAAACCTCAGCATATATTACCCAATGATCTCCGCATTCCATTCTTTCTTTTACGGAAGCATCTAACCACGCTAATGACTCAGGAATAATTATTTGATTATTAGGTGTTAATTCTATATCTAATCCTTCAAATCGATCTTCCCCTGGTGAGAAAGGTTTTGTAAACCTTTTCAAAGACTCCCTGAAATCTTTTTCGCCAAGAATATTTAATGCAAAAGAGTCACCTTTTTGAAGGAGTGATTCTACTGATCTATCTTTTGCTACCGCAATACTCAATCCCGGAGGAGAAAAACTTGCTTGACTTACCCATGATGCAAGCATAGCTCCTTTTATATTATTGTCATCTTTCCCTTTTGATGCAGTCAGAACGCATAGTGAACCAAGTACTCTGCCTAAAGCTTGCAATGTTGGATCAGTTTTACTAGATATCATTCCGGTATCTGATTTTCTGATTTTTTGTTTTGCTTTTTTTAAAATTTTTCTCCCAAAATGAGTACCAATTTCTTCTAGTTCTTTAATTTTTGGTTTATTAGGACTAAATTTTATTCTTATTGGATCAAAACTAAATTTAAATCCACCATCTTTTAATTTTGTTTCAAGCAAATCTATTGCTTCTCCGCTCCATCCAAAACTGCCGAAGATGCCAACTGGTTTATCTCTATTACCTTCTGATAATAAAGTTCCAAGAGCACTTACTATTGGAGTTGGGGCGTGTCCACCCAAAGTAGGCGATCCGATTAGATATCCATCAGCATTTTGAATAGATTTTATAAGTTCATCATTAGATGTAAATTCACAATTAATACTTTCAACTTCAACTGAAGTTCTATTTATACCTTTAGCTAATGCATCACCTATTGAAGCAGTGTTGCCATAAGCACTAGCGTATATCAAGACAATTTTAGAATTGTTTGTTGAAAGATTTTCTCCCCATCTAATGTAGTCATTTAAAAAGCTTTTTAAGCTGTACTCAATTGCTGGACCATGGAGTGGAGCTATGGTTTTAATTTCTAATTCAGAAATTCTTTCCGCTATTGATATGATTTGACTAGACATTGGTGCCATAAGACAGTCATAAAAATGTTTCCTATCAATTTCTGTACTCATCCGATTAGTTTCTGACCATTCTTCACTTACTAAATGCGCAGAAAATATTTTTTCACTTAAAAGTATTTCTTGATTTTCTTCATACACAATTAATCCTCCGGGCCAACGGGCAGTTGGTATAGGAAATAGTTTTAATGAAATATTTTCTAGTTCTAAATTAAATTCTTTTTTTATAATGTTAATTATGGGTAATTCTTGTTTAACAAAAGTTTTTACATTTGGATTTTTTTGATTCCAAAGTTCACTAATAAGCTTAAACCCAGGATTCGAGCATGTGATAGTTAAGTTGCTGAATTGGACACTGATTGACTTTATAGTTTCAATAATTTTAGGATTTACATGACCAGTAATGATGTGAATTTTTTTAAATTTGAATTCATCATGAAAATTTGAAATTACTTCATTAATTGATTTTGAATATTCTTTTTCAGGAGGATGAATAATAAACAATTCATCCTTACTTATGATTAAAAAGGTGTTAAATGATGTTCCTTTCTCAAGATTAAATTCGAGCTCAAATCTTTCTTTAGTTTGATCAAGAAATCTAATGCAAGTAAAATTTTTAGTAATTTCAAATGTTGATATGTTTTTATTTCCTAAAAGTAAACTTTTATTAATACCTGACATCTATCGAAGTATATTTTAGTAGTGATTAGCAACTTTCCTATGATGAACAGCAGTTTTACAGGATAAATCGGAGACACTCCCATTTTCAACTATACCGTAAATAATCCAATGATCTGGAGTCTCTAATCGCGAGCTTACCTTACAATCTAAAAACGCGAGAGAATCAGAAAGCACTGGTCCACCATTTGCGATGTTGTTTACTACATCTACATCCGCAAATCTGTCTGCTCCAGGTGCAAATCTTTTTAAAAAATGTCTAAACATTTTTTGATAGTTATCTTCTCGCAAGATATTAACTACAAAACCTTTTCCAACTTGCATATAAGATTCAATAGCTCTATCTTTTGCAACTGCAACAGTAATACCAGGTGGACTGAAACTTGCTTGACTAACCCAGCTTGCTACCATCGCACTTTGCCTGAAAGTTGGACCTTCTCCTTGGCTGGCTGTAACTACGTACAAACCTCCACTTAATCTTCCTAAAGCTTTATCTAAATTTGAATCGAGACTTTTCATTGAAGCAATATTTTTCTTCTTATTGATCAATTGTCCCAAGTCAGTTCCAGCTTCTTCAAATTGTTGATAGATAATAGGATCTGGAATGTTTTTAACTCTTAAAGGTGAAAAGGCTTCTTTTTGTCCTAATTCTCTTAATTTATTTGCTAACGAATCTATCGGCTCATCATTTCCTCCAAAAGCATCATAAATAGCAGTAAATTGTTTAGGTTTTAATGCTGCAAAGAGAGTGCCAAGAGACTCTTTTAACTCATTATCTGAATTAACTGGCCAAGTAGGAATTACTACTGCTTTGGACTCAGAAATTAAACCAGTTAATTCCTGAGAATCTGAAGATCTTAAATCAATTAATTGAACCTGTGCATCTGCTTTACTTATTCCGTGAGATATAGCTTGGCTTAATCGATCACAATAGCCATAATCACTGATGTAGCAGACTGATACAAATTCATTTCCTTTACTTTTATTACTACTCCACTCTGAATACTTTTCTTTCCAAAAATTAACTTGATTATGAAGCAATGGCCCATGACCAACAGCTATAGTTTTAAGTTCAGGTAACTTATCTATTCGCTTAATAGCTTGTAGAACACTTCTTGCATTGGGGCCCATTAGGCAATCGTAATAAAAACGAAAATCTTCATATATTTCTTTTTGATTATTATCAAAAAATTCATCAGAGCAATAATGTAATCCAAAAGCGTCGCATGTATATAAAACATTCGTCCCATGATCGTAGGAGAAAATGGTATCTGGCCAATGTAAATTTGGTGCACTTATAAATTCAATATTGTGATTTACCCCACTTGTGGGGTTAGTTCCAAGATCTAAATGTTGTCCACTTTTCACTTCTAAACTTTTAAATGGAATATGTATTTGGTCTTCAATAAATTTAAGAGCTAATTTTGAACCAACTACTGTTATGTGTGGATTGAGAGTTAAGAGGTTTCCAATTAAACCTGAGTGGTCTGGCTCTGTATGACTAGAGATTAAATAATCAATTTCTTCTGGATTTACTTCTCTTAGTAATTGCTCAAACCATAATTTTTCAAATTTAGAGTGACTTGTATCAATTATTGCTAATTTTTGTCCCTTAATGATAAAACTATTATAAGTAGTTCCATTTCTTAATCCAAATTCAATATCAAATCTACTTCGATCCCAGTCAAGAGATCTAATCGCACTTGAGTCATCTGCAAAATTTTTATATTGCACAGATAATTTTTGCTCAACTTTAATCATCTCTGAAGTACTTGTTTTCGCAGAAGTTATCATACTATGATTCTTTTGTATTTTGACTTTAGTTAAATACAATATAAATCCGCGTGAATCTAAGTGTGGAATTACCGAATTTGTTTTTTAAATCACTTCATTATTGATTCTGTTATAAATGAAATCTCAAACTAAAAACACTCCAATTACGGGTGATGAAATAAGGAAAACCTTTTTAGAATTTTATAAAAGCAAATCACATCTGATTATCCCCAGTTCCTCTTTGATTCCAGATGATCCCACAGTGATGCTGACAATTGCTGGCATGCTTCCTTTTAAACCTGTTTTTTTGGGGTTAAGGAATAGACCATCTTCAAGAGCCTCATCTAGTCAAAAGTGTATAAGAACTAATGATATTGAAAACGTAGGGGTTACAGCAAGACACCACACTTTTTTTGAAATGTTAGGTAATTTTTCTTTTGGAGATTATTTTAAAAAAGAGGCAATTCAGTGGGCTTGGGAATTAATTATTGATGTATATCACCTTAATCCTGAAAATATTATTATTAGTGTTTTTCATGAAGATCATGAATCAGAAAAAATTTGGAGAGATGATATTGGGATTATTCCAGAAAGAATAATCCAGTTAGACGAAAAGGATAATTTTTGGTCTTCTGGAGTTACAGGTCCATGTGGACCATGTTCCGAACTTTATTATGATTTTAATCCCGAAAAAGGACTCAAAAACATTGACCTAGAGGATGGAGATCGTTTTATTGAATTTTATAATCTTGTATTTATGCAATATAACCGGGATTCAAAAGGGATATTATCAGATCTTGAATTTAAAAATATTGATACCGGGATGGGGCTTGAACGTATGGCTCAAATTCTTCAAAAAAAGGAAAATAATTATGAAACTGATTTAATTTTTCCAATTGTCAAAGAGGCTGCTATTTTTGCTAATATTGATTATTTTTCTTCTGATAATCGTACTAAGATCTCACTTAAAATACTTGGTGATCATACTAGGGCGATTATTCATTTAATTTCCGATGGAGTAGTTGCTAGTAATCTCGGTAGGGGGTACATCTTGAGAAGATTGATAAGAAGGATGATTAGGCATGGAAGGTTATTAGGTATAAAAGACAATTTTCTTTCAAGGCTTGCATCTCTTGGTATTAGTTTGATGCAAAATACTTATCCTGATTTAAAAAATAATAAAGAACGTATTTTAAGAGAGCTTAATATTGAGGAAAAAAGATTTCTTGAAACTTTAGACAGAGGTGAGAAATTATTAAATGATTTTATACTTTCTGGCGAAAAATTAATTTCTGGATCTAAAGCTTTTGAACTATATGATACTTATGGATTTCCTTTAGAATTAACTAAAGAAATACTTGAAGAAAAAAATATAAATGTTGATTTAGAAGGTTTTGAAAGAGAAATGGAGGCTCAAAAAGAAAGAGCGAAAGCAGCATCTCAAAAAATTGATTTAACTTTAAAAGGATCAATTGAAAGAGAAATAGATTTATTTGATCAAACTATTTTTGAAGGATATGATTCTCTTAATTCTAAGGGTTTAGTAAAG
The DNA here is from genome assembly GCA_003282425.1 of Prochlorococcus sp. AG-335-A05. Classification (GTDB taxonomy): domain Bacteria; phylum Cyanobacteriota; class Cyanobacteriia; order PCC-6307; family Cyanobiaceae; genus Prochlorococcus_A. The sequence continues at coordinate 35,325 of QBZF01000001.1, forward strand.
GGTATATTTTTTGAGTTAAATTCTGTAGAAAAAGCTTTTCAAGGACAAGCAGTTCAAATTATCCTCGATCAAACTTCTTTTTATGGAGAATCAGGAGGTCAAGTTGGCGATACAGGAATTATCTTCGGTGATGGAACAGAAATTCATATAGATAAAGTTATAAGGAAAAAAAATATATTCTTGCATTGTGGAACTGTAATAAAAGGAGAAATTTTCAGAAATCAGTTAGTTGAAACGAGAGTTGATAATTCCAATAGAGCAAGAGCCGAATCAAATCATACTGCTACTCATTTACTACAATCTGCTCTCAAAATAGTTATTGATGAGAGTGTTAGCCAAAGAGGTTCATTAGTAGCTTTTAATAAATTACGGTTTGATTTTAATTCTCCTCAACCTTTATCTAAAGAACAAATTTTACAAATTGAGTCTTTAGTTAATTCCTGGATCTTTGAAAATCATCCTATTCAAGTGAAACATATGGAGAAAGATGATGCTCTCAAAGCAGGCGCTCTAGCTATGTTTGGAGAGAAATATGGAGACATTGTTAGAGTAGTTGATGTTCCAGGTGTTTCTATGGAGCTTTGTGGTGGGACACATGTTCGAAAGACATCTGAAGTGGGTAGCTTTAAAATTATTAGTGAATTAGGAATATCTTCAGGTATTAGAAGAATAGAAGCTTTATCTGGACAGTTGGTTTTAGATTATTTTAAAGCAAGAGATGAGACGGTAGATAAACTTAGTGATTTATTAAAAGCAAGTCCATCGAAACTTTTTGAAAGGGTTAATTCTCTACAATCAGAGTTGATTAATAAAAATAAAGAAATACAAAAAATGAAGGATGAAATAGCTTATTTTAAATACTCTTCGCTAAGTTCTTCTGCAAATAAAATTGGATTATTTTCGCTGATTATTAGTCAGCTTGATGGACTAGATGGAAAATCTTTACAATCAGCAGCAATAGATTTAACTTCTAAATTAGGAGATAAGTCTGTTGTGATTCTCGGAGGAATACCAGATAAGGAAAATAAAAAATTGTTATTTGTTGTCTCTTTTGGAGAAGACTTAGTTAAAAGAGGTATGCATGCAGGGAAATTGATTAATGATATTTCACGTATTTGCTCTGGGGGAGGGGGAGGTAAACCTAACTTTGCCCAGGCAGGTGCTAAAGATATTGATAAATTAAATGATGCTTTGGAATATGCAAGAAAAGATTTGAGGACAAAGCTCCTTAGTTATTCTGATAAGTAACTACTTTTTCTTAAACTGGTTTCTATTTGGTCAATTAACTTTCGTGCTTCTTGAATAGTCAAAGTTTTGTTATTGATAGCAGATTCAGTATTGACTCTTATTGATTCAACTAAATTATCTGAACTGTAATCTAATAACTCTAAAATTTCTGATTTGCTGTTTTCTTTAATAATGTTTTTAATTTTATAAGAATTATCTTCATTTATATCAATATGAATAACATTTGTATTTCCAAATAAATTATGGAAATTCCCTAATGCCTCTTGATATGCCCCTGCCATAAAGATTCCTATTAGATAATCATTATTTTTTTCTGGAGGATGTAAATTTAAAAGCGATTTAATCTTTCCATTGTCAATAAAACTATTCAGCTTGCCATCAGAATCACAAGTTAAATCCGCAAAGTTTCCCTTACAAAAGGGCTCTTCTAAATGTCTATGAATTGGAATAATTGGAAAAACTTGATTAATTGCCCAGGTATCAGGAATAGATTTAAAAACTGACAAATTTGCGTAATATGTTGATGCAAGCGTGTCGGTTATTTCAGATAAGTCTGGATGGATAATTTCATCATTCTCCAATTGATTTAAAATCTCTTTTGCACAAGCCCATGTAAGTTCTTCCGCATACGCACGTTCTTCTAAACAGATAAATCCCAGTCTAAAAGCGACTAAGCAATCCTCTTTAAATTTTTTAGCGTCATTCCATAATTCTATTATTTCAGATAAATCTTCTTTTTTATCTCTAAGATTCTTTATCTGATTAAGGGTTTCTATCAGATTTGTGATGATTAATGATTGTTTTTTTTGATCTGATACTTTAACTGGGGAGCTGACATGACTTGTCCCTAAAATATTAAAAATTAAAACTGAACAATGACTGATTATTGCTCTACCACTTTCTGAGATTATGATTGGATGTTGAATATTATTTACTTCACATGAATCTTTTACTGTTGCAATGACGTCATTTGCGTAGTTTTGAAGAGAATAATTTGTCGAAGTATTGGAAGACGTTTTAGTTCCATCGAAGTCTATTCCTAAGCCGCCTCCAACATCTATATATTTCATTGGTGCGCCTAACTTAGATAATTCAACAAATATTTGACTAGCTTCTTGTAATGCGTCTTTTATTACTGATATATCACTGATTTGGCTTCCAACATGGAAATGCAGCAACATCATTTCGTTTATTAGATTTGCTTCTTTGAGCTCTTTTATTGTTAGCATTATGTCTGGAATTGATAATCCAAATTTGGAATTATCTCCCAATGATTTACCCCACCTTCCACTGCTCTTACTTGATAATTTCGATCTAATTCCAAGTATGGGGGTTGCTTTGAGATCTTTTACAGCCTCTTTAATTCTTTGAACTTCATCTCTTTGTTCAATAACTATAATTGGCTTTTTACCAAGTTTTCTGGCTAATATTGCAGTCTCAATATACTTTTTATCTTTATAGCCATTACAAATTAAAAGTGATTTTTGATTTTCTAGGATTGATAATCCAATTAATAATTCTGATTTACTTCCTACTTCTAAACCAAAATTCCAACGATCCCCATATTCAATGATTTTTTCCAATACATTTTTTTGCTGATTACATTTAATAGGAAAAACTCCTTGATAAATATTTTTATAGTCATAAGTTTCTATAGCTTGGGAGAAGGCATTATTTAATTCCGTAATTCGGTCTTTTAAAATGTCGTTGAATCTTATTATGAGGGGAGTATTGATTTCTCTACTTTTAAATTCCTTAACAAGTTTAAAAAGATCGACTTTTTTTTGGGATTTTCTATTTGGGCTTATCGATATATTACCATCTGAATTAATTGAAAAATATCTTTCTCCCCATCTATCAATACCATACGTAGAAATACTATCTTCTATACTCCAATTTTTATTTAATTTTTTTGGATCAAAATTGGTCAATTTTAGTTTTGTGATTTATATAAGTTTTTGAAAATTACTCAAAACGATATCTTTTATTTTAATGATTACTTGCCAAGTTACCACCTTAAAGAAGAATATACATAGAGAGATTACTAATTAAATGATCAAAGAGAGAACGTTTCTTGCAATTAAACCAGATGGAGTTCAGAGAGGATATGTTTCAGAGATTATTGGAAGGTTTGAAAAAAAAGGCTTTAAATTGGTAGGTTTAAAACAATTAATTCCATCAAAACAACTTGCTCAAGACCATTATGGGGTTCATAGAGAAAGACCTTTTTTCAAGGATTTAGTCGACTTTATATCAAGTGGTCCTGTGGTTGCGATGATTTGGGAAGGAGAAGGGGTAATCTTAAGCGCAAGAAAATTAATAGGAGCTACAAAACCACTTGAGGCTGAACCTGGCACTATAAGAGGAGATTTAGCTATTGATATAGGTAGAAATATAATTCATGGTTCAGATGGAGAAGAAACTGCAAAATTTGAGATAAATTTATGGTTTGATCAAGATGAAATATGTGATTGGGAAACTTCTGATACCGAATGGCGAGCAGAAAATTAAAGAAATTTATATTTAAAATCTATTGAAACTAAATTTTTTAAGGAAAGTAGTTTCAATATTGTTGAGAGTTTTTTCTTGAATTAATTTAAACATAATATCGCTTGTAATTGCTGAAAAGAGCACTCCATTTCTGTAATGTCCTGTCGCTATATAAAGATTGACGATTTGGGTTTTTCCAATTATAGGCTTTAAGTCAGGTGTACAAGGCCTGAATCCCCACCAATGTTCCATTTGTGGCCAGTTAAATGCTTCTGGTAATAAAGATTTAATACCCTCTTGAAGTTGATTTATGCCCTTTGGGGTATTTCCTTGATTAAATTTGGCCTTATCTTCAACGGTTGCTCCAACAACTATAAGACCATCGTCTCTAGGAACTAAGTAAGTATTTGGACCAAAAAGAACTCTTTTGATAAAATTTTCTGGACCTTGTATTGATAGCATTTGACCCTTTACAGGAAAGATTGGTAAATTATTTAAAACTTTTTTACTCCAAGCACCGCAACATAAAATTACTTTTCCCCCAAAAATATTTTTTATTTCTCCAGTAGCGTTTAAAACTTTTGCACCAAGAATTTTATTCTTTTCTAAGATTAATTCTTTTACATCTGCTCCTTCTTGGAACTTGACCCCATGCAAAGAACATGCACGCTCAAGAGCGCGCATAAGTCTCCTTCTATTATCTATTTGGCCGTCTTGTTCAAAAAGTAATCCATGCTCCCAATTTGTATTGATTCCACTGATTTCTTTCTTTAGGTTTTTCTGATTTAAATATTTTCCATATTTATAGGTCTTGAATTTCTTCAATTTTTTTAAATTTTCAAACGGTACTACTATTCCACATTTTTTTAAACCACAATCAATACCACTATCTTGTTCAATATTTTTAATCCATTCTGGAATTAAATTTTGACTGTGTTGTCCAAATATGAATAATTCATCTGCAAGTCCTTCAGCATGGGTGGCTAGCATTCCTGCCGCAACGAATCCAGCAGATTCGCTTCTGTTTTTGCTTAAAACTTCAACTTTAAATTTATTACGTGCAAATTCATAAGCAATAGACAAACCTATTAATCCTCCACCAATAATTAAAATTGTATTTTTAGTTTCTGATTCCATTTAATTATTTTTATAATTTAGATGTGTTTTAATTCTCTTCTACCTTATATCCAATAAGATAAAGAGAGAAATATTTAATAATGAAAAATTTTGAACCTTGGGAAGCTGTGATCGGTTTAGAAACTCATGTCCAGCTTAATACTAAAAGTAAAATATTTACATCTGCATCAACTGCTTTTGGTGATGAACCTAATACTCATATTGATCCTGTTGTTTGTGGTTTACCAGGAACTCTCCCTGTTTTAAATAAGACTGTTTTAGAGTATGCAGTAAAAACTTCTTTAGCTTTAAATTTAAATGTAGCAGAACATTGTAAATTTGATAGAAAACAATACTTTTACCCTGATTTGCCTAAAAACTATCAAATCTCTCAATTCGATGAACCCTTAGCAGAAAATGGCTGGCTAGAAGTTGAAATAGCAGAAAAAAATAAAGAAACATACTTAAAAAAAATCGGTATAGAAAGGCTTCATATGGAAGAAGATGCTGGTAAATTAGTTCATGTAGGAAGCGATCGATTGGCTGGCTCTAAATATTCATTGGTTGATTACAACCGCGCTGGTATAGCACTCGTTGAAATCGTAAGTAAACCAGACATTAGGACAGGTAGAGAGGCATCAGAATATGCTTCAGAAATAAGAAGAACTGTTAGATACCTTGGTGTTTCAGATGGCAATATGCAAGAGGGCTCACTAAGGTGCGATGTAAACATTTCAGTTAGGAGAGGTCCTAATGCCCCTTTCGGGACCAAAGTTGAGATAAAGAATATGAATTCTTTCTCTGCTATTCAAAAGGCTTGTGAGTATGAAATAGAAAGACAAATTGATGTTTATGAGAATGGAGGGGAAATTTATCAAGAAACTAGGCTATGGGACGAAGCTAAGCAATTAACAAAAAGTATGAGATTAAAGGAGGGTAGTAGTGATTATAGATATTTCCCAGATCCTGATCTTGGCCCGATTGAAATATCAAAAGAACAAAAAGATCAATGGCTTAATGAATTGCCTGAATTACCCTCTAAGAAAAGACAAAAATATGTCAAAGAATTAGGCTTGTCACCATATGATTCAAGAGTTATTTCCGATGAAGTTTTTATGGCAAACTTCTTTGAAGAGACCGTAGCAAATGGTGCCGATCCTAAACTTGCATCAAATTGGATAACAAGTGATATTGTGGGTTATTTGAAATCAAATAAACAAATTTTTGCTGACTTAAAGCTTAGCCCTATTAATCTTGCAGAGATGATTAATATGATTTCTAAGAAAGTTATTAGTGGAAAAATAGCAAAAGAAATTTTACCAGAATTAATTCAGGATAATGTTTCTCCACAAAAGCTAGTTGAAGAAAAAGGTTTGGCTATGATATCTGATTCTGCAAGTATTTTGGCAATTATTGAAGAACTTATTATTGAATATCCTAAAGAAGTTAAATCTTTTAAAGATGGGAAAACTAAACTCCTTGGTTTTTTTGTAGGACAGCTTATGAAAAAAACTAAAGGTAAAGCAGATCCCAAGCTTGCTAATAAACTCATTTCAGAAAAACTAAATAGTTAATTTTTAGAAAAGTTTTTGTATTGTATCTATCCATAACTTTTTATCATCTGAATTGTCTAGTATTACATCTGAAAATTTAGATTTATCTTCAAAATTTAATTGAAGATTTATAATTTTCTCAGCCTCATCGTAGCTTATTTGATTTCTTTTCATAAGTCTTTTCTTTTGGATATCTTTTGGACATTTTACTAACCATATTTCAGTACAAAGATCCGTAAATTTTGCTTCAAATAGCAAAGGGATAACTAAAAGTAGAATTTTATTTGTATCAAATTGATTACATGTTTCTATCATTGCTTCTTTTATTAATGGATGAAGAAGATTTTGAATCCATGATCTATGTATAGAATTTTCGAAAATAATTCTTTTTAATAATGCCCTGTTTATTTCATTTCCTGAAGAATGCTGATCAACTATTTGAGGTCCAAAATAAGCGACAACTTTCTTATAGCAATTACTTTTCGGCTTGATTAGATCTTTTGAATATTGATCTGCATCCAATATTGGAATGTCTATATATTTTTTTATGTATTTGGCTATAGTAGATTTTCCACTTGCAATACCTCCAGTAAGACCTATTCTTCTTTGTTTATTGTTTAATTTTGGGTGGATGCTCATAAATTTAATAAGAATCTATATTGCAGTGTTTTAATAGAAAGAGTAGTTATTATGGATTTAATTTATAAAAAAGATTGATTCAGCTTGAGACTAATTGGTCAGTTGTGAGTGATGTTGAAGAAAAGCCTGATGGTTTTTCTTTCGCAGGGATCGCTGCAGGATTAAAAGATTCTAATAAGAAAGACTTGGCTTTAATATTAGCTCCAGAAAATAGCATTTGTAGTGGCTTGTTTACACAATCAATAGTTAGAGCATCCTGTGTAGATATTTGTGAACAAAGGATTAAAAAGTCTTCAGGTCTTATAAGAGCAATATTAATAAACTCCGGACAAGCAAATGCCTGTACAGGTGATTATGGTATTCAACATACTTTGTTTGCTACGAAGGAGGTCTCACAATTATTAGGAATAAATGAAGAAGAAGTTTTAATGTGCTCAACTGGTGTAATTGGTATACCGATTAAAATAAAAAATTTAATTGATAATTTGCCTAATTTGGTCAAGGAGTTAAAAATAAATAGTTTACAGAATGCTGCAGAAGCCATTTTAACTACTGATTTAGTTGACAAAAAAATAACTATAGAAACATGTATTGAAGATAGAAAGGTAAAGATATCTGGCTTCGCAAAAGGATCAGGAATGATTTATCCGAATATGGCTACTATGTTAGCCTTTCTTACATGTGATGTTGGTGTAGATAAAGAAGAATGGGACAAGATGATTTCTATTGCTGTTAAAAAGTCTTTTAATGCTATTTCCGTGGATGGAGAGACAAGTACTAATGATGCCTTTATAGGAATAAATTCAGGAAAAAAAATTGATAAGAAATTTTTATCAAAGATTCAATCAGGAATTGATATCGTATGCCAGAGCTTGGCAAAAAATATCGCTAGAGATGGAGAAGGCGCAAATTGTTTGCTAGAGGTTTTGGTTGAGGGAGCCAAGAATAAATCAGATGCAATTAAAATAGCGAAATCTATATGTAATTCTTCACTGGTGAAAACTGCAATTAATGGTTGTGATCCAAATTGGGGCAGAATTGTTTCAGCTGCTGGTAATTCTGGAATTGATTTTAAATTAGAAGTCCTTGATTTGTATATTGGAGACTTTCAGATTTTGAAAAAGGGTAAGTTAAATAAATATGATTCCAAAAAAGTTGCCAATTACATGCAAACAAAAATGAATGGTAAATATTTAGTTGAGGATATAGTATCTATAGCTCTTAATCTTAATTCTGGTTCAGAAAAAGGAACTGCTTGGGGTTGTGATTTGTCTAAAAAGTACGTTGAAATAAATAGCGAATACACAACATAACCCCAAACTTATTGCACTGCAGGGGATTTGAAATCTAAAATATTTTTGTAACACTAAAATAACACTAAGTTTCTATGTAAAAATTTTTTGTTTTGCGATAATTGATTATTAAATGATCTATTTGTTGCTTTACTAATTTTTACAAAGTATGAAACGAATAAATCCAGGATCAGGTAAACCATTTAGAAGAGGGGATATAGATTCCCAAGGAAATTCTTTTTGGTGTTATCAAAAAAATATTTTGTCTGTAGATGGATATTTTAAAGAGTTATGGATACCAAAAGAAAAAGTTCTACTTTATGAAACTAATCTCGTAAACGGATATAAAAAACTTGTAGTAAATGTGGAGAGACGAAAATAGTTAAGGATAATTTTTATAAAAAATTAAGTTCTGAAGATGGTTTTGATCCATGGTGTAATGAGTGCTTTTTGCATAAAAACAGAAATTGGGTTTCTAAGAATAAGTCTCGACATCAAGAATTAACCACAAGATGGTATGCCGAAAACACTGAAAAACAACTTGAAAATTCTAAAAAAGTTTATCAAAAAAACAAACCACGCAAACTATTATATTACTACAGACGCGAAGAACGAATTGCTAGGGCAACACCTTCTTGGGTAGATAAAAAAGATCTTTTGAAAATTTATAAACAAGCAGAAAAAATTACGAAGACCTCAGGAATCCCTCATGAAGTAGATCATATTCATCCATTAGTTCATAAGTTAATTTGTGGTTTAAATGTTCCATGGAATTTGCAAATTATTACTGCAAAAGAAAATAGAAGAAAGGCAAATAAAATTGATTTAAAAAATTTAAATTTGTAATTTAATATATTTGGATAACTCTAACTAAAATTTTTTTGTAGCACCTTTATAACACTAGTTCAGTAGTACCAATTGGTTTGACCCTGTAAAAAAAGGTTTGTAACACCTATATAACACTAATTTAGGAAGTAAGAACCTAGTGATAGCAATGGATTTGGGATTATGGATGTATCAATAGCTAATACACTACTTAATTTTTAGCAGTTCAATTGGTAAATATTCGTTTATGTAAAGAAAGAGGATTGAAATAGTTCCTATTACAGAACCAATAAAACTTCCAATAAAATAATTAAATATCTTGGGATGTTTGATTTGTGAGTTTTCTCCATTTTCTATTTCAAAATCAGGAGAATTAACTACTTTTAGGCGCTGATTAGTTTTTGGTTGTTTGAGTTGTTGGTGTCGGATAAGTGCTTCGAAATCAGGCATGGAATTTGAGATGCAATGGAACAGTAGGCAGACCAGCCCGTCATTCGACGAGGATCTGATCTTCCTAAATCATCTACAGCTTCAAATACTGCATTTCCAGATGCTTCTGCTTTATCAAATGCTGAAAGTAAAGGAATAAATGTATCAAAAACGTGTAAACCGAAATTTTCTAATGCTGCCTTAGCTTGTTGAGCTGCTTTTTGTTGTCTAAAATCTACTTTTACAATTACGACTGCATGGTTAACTTTTAAAGTACTTAATAAGCTGGCTAATTCAACAGTTAATTCAACAGATCTTGCTTTTGCGGTTGTGGGTAAAATAACTAAATCTGATCCGTATGCAAGATGTTTAAGTTCTTCTGTATCACTGCTTGCCTGCCCATCAGTAATAACAATTTCTGAGGATCTGGAGGCTTTTGCGGCGGAACTAACTGGAAAAACGGGAAATGGAAGATTTCCTCTGGATGAGTAGGCTAATGCTGATCTGTTTTTATCAGCATCAACTATACATACCTTTTTGCCTTCAGAATGCCATACACTCGCAAGGTGAATACTTGTGCAAGTTTTGGCAACACCTCCTTTTTGACCGCAAACAGTAATAAACAATTTTTTACTAATATTTTCCTTACTTTGGAGAATAATTTCTTAATGTCAATAGGTAATTATTTGAAAAGTTTTAAAACTTATATTTCCTAAATACTCTTTTGGGGAATATATAGTTTCGAGTAATCTTAAAGTATGTTTAAAAAATAGTAAGTGAAAAAAAGAATTGGATTAGGAACATGGTCTTGGGGAAATAAATTTTTTTGGGACTATCAAATTAGTAATGATGATGATTTACGTGAGACTTATAAAGAAGCGTTAAAAAGAGGTTTTAACTTAATTGATAGTGCAGATTCTTATGGAACTGGAAAACTTAATGGAAGAAGTGAAGAACTTTTAGGGAAATTTTTACTAGATACTCCTACTTTTCAAAAAAAACGAGTTCAAATAGCAACAAAGCTTGCTCCTTATCCATGGAGATTTGGGAATAAAGGTTTCACCAAACCTTATCTCAAAAGTTTAGAAAGATTAAATAATAAATTAGATATAGTTCAAATACATTGGTCAACCGCAAAATATAATCCTTGGCAAGAATTACAATTATTAAATAATCTTTGTGATTTAATTGATCAAGGTTTTAATTTTCAAATTGGATTATCAAATATTGGACCCCAAAGATTAAAAAAAATAATTCAATACTTATCAAAAAGAGACAAGAAAGTTAAAAGTGTTCAAATTCAGTTTTCTTTATTATCTCCAGACTTCCTAAAAAATACAAATGTAAAAAGAATTTGTGAAAATAATGATATTGATTTTTTAGCCTATAGTCCTTTATCTTTTGGAATACTATGTGTAGATCCTGAAAAAGATGAAGACAAGCAAAATTCTTTTTTACGTAGTTTGATTTTTAAAAACTATAAAAAATCAAGTATTGAATTAAGGAGATGTCTCAAACAGATTGCTGTTTCAAGATCAGTTTCACAAGCTCAAGTAGCAATCAATTGGTGTTGTTATCAGGGAGCTATACCTCTTGTAGGAATGAGAAAAAGGTCTCAAGTTATTGATATATCGAATGTTTTTAAATGGAACTTAAATAAAAAAGAATTTGGAATGCTTCAAGAAGCTTCTCAAAAGTGTTTGAAAAAGATGCCAAGTAATCCTTTTTCAAGCTTGTAAAAAAGAATTAAATAAATTTTATGCAGATATTTTTTTAAGATTTTTTACTTGATTGTTGCTCCAAAGTTCTGTAGGAAAGTTTGAACCTGTAAATCTTAAAACTTTAGGTTTAAAGTTTATTAATAAGTCATTAATGTTATTTTTTGTGCTCATTTGTAATAAGAATTTTTAATACGTTAAAATATTTTTTTTCTAATCTTCTCAGTATTTATACTCATAAAATTCAAGAAATAATTTCTGATACATTCTTTTGATGTGAATTTTACAAATTAATAAATTATCTAATACTAGATTTTGTCAATATAAAATGGTGGAGCCCTTCCAGGCTCCTTGAATCATTTGGTTGATAAGGCTGATATCACCCCATCTCCTTTGAGATCAAGCAGCAACTGATGCTGTTTGACGGGAGAAACTAACGATTTTGTTAGCGTTTGTGTTTTTGCTCTAACCGAGCAGGCTTCAGTCATCTTCCTTACGCCCCGTCGAAACCATTACAACCCCAAAATGTAATGGAGTTGAGCGGAATCGAACCGCTGTCCGAAACATCGGTTGAGATCACCTAGTCCAATTGGACATTTATATTCTGGCAGGCAAAATGAGTATTGAATAGTTATTTCATTAATTTTTTAAATATATGTATGTAATTGCATCATCACCTGAAGGTTTAGAGAAATATTTAGCAAGTGAAATTATTGATTTGGGTGGATTTAATATTTATACCTATAAAAGATCAGTTTCTTTTGAATGTGATTATGCCACTTTTTATAGAATTCATTTTTTTTCAAGAGTTGCGTTTCGTTTTTATAGACAAGTTGCACGTTTTGCATGCTGCGACAGGCTTTCTTTATATGAGGGAGTCAGAGATTCGTTTGATTGGTTGAAATGGTTACCTTCTGAAAAAACATTCATTGTTCAAGTAACCGGCAGAACTTCATTGTTAAGTCATTCTCATTTCACTGCTCTTGAGGTTAAAAATTCAATTACTGATCTCCAACAATCTGTTTGGAATAAAAGATCTAATATTTCTTTAGATAATCCTGATTTGATAATTCATTTACATTTAAATAATGATCGTGGGGTTCTTAGCTTGCAGAGCACTTTTGAAAGTCTTCATAAAAGAGGATATAGACCTGCCATTGGAAATGCTCCACTTAAAGAAAATTTAGCTTCTGGATTAATAAAGATAACTGAATGGAATGGAACTAAACCTTTGGTTGATCTTATGTGTGGGTCAGGAACTTTTTTAATAGAGGCTATTAATCAAATTCTTAAAGTTCCACTTAAATTTCATCAATTTTATCTTTTTGAAAATTGGCTTGACTTTAATAAATCTATTTACTTAGAAGAGAAAAACAAAGCTCAGAAGAGAGTTATTACCTTTGAGAAACTATCTAAAACTATTGGTTGTGAGATTAATAAAGATGTTTTTGATCAAGCAAAAGTCAACATAAAACTAGCAGGACTTGAGAATTATATTAAATTACAAAATGATGATTTTAAAAATATTCAATTTAAATCTTCAGAAGGATTAGTTTTATGTAATCCACCTTATGGAAAAAAATTAGGTGATGAAAACGAATTAATTACCTTATATCACGATATGGGTGAATTTTTGAAGAGAAATTTTTCTGGTTGGGAATTCTGGTTACTAAGTGGTAATCCAAAACTTACAAGATATTTAAAAATGAAATCTTCTTTGAAAATACCTGTGAGTAATGGAGGCATTGATTGTAGATGGATTAAATATTTAATAAGATGACTTATTTTTTTCCAAATACTGCTTTTGTTGTTTTACCCAAACCTTCAAGTGTTTGGGGTAGATAAGGTCCTTTAGCAAGTTTTCCTCCAAGCTTTAAGCTTAAACCTGCAAGAAATAAATCAACAAATATTATTAAAAGTAAATTATATTCTGTTGCCCAATTATTCAACTTACTAAGACTAAGATAAAAGATAATATGAATACATATTAAAACTAATAATAATAAAATTCCACCCATAGCAATAAATACTCCCCCACTTATTAATCTTCTCTTTTCTCTATCAACTTCTTGAAGTGCTATTCGGACATGCAAATCCATTACCGAACTTGCAATTGCAGAGATTCTTGAAGCTGTATTAGCAAAGTTTTTGTTTTTGGGTTTATCCATTTATTTATTTCTACTATTAATAAAACTACCTATAAATAATCCAATACAAGCAGCAATAGCAATAGATAAGATTGGTTTTTTTCTAATTGGGGTTTCTATTTTTGGCCTTAATGTACTGTTTAGTTCATCTAGTAACTCTTCTAATTGACTTTCGATTGGTTCTATTTTATCTGCAATTTCCCAATTATTTTCTTGAATCGATTCAATGATTTGAAATAATTGATTTTTAATACCACTAGCAGATGATCCAGTATGATTCGCTATTACTACAACCAAATCATCAATATTTCCTTTTGCAGTTTCAAGAGTTTGTTGTGCAATATTAGGCCATTTTTCTTTGATTATCGGAATTAGACTGTCGATTTTTTCACGTAACCATTTTTCTGATATGCCTTCTTCCTTTGGAAGGGCAGAATCATCAATTGTTTCTTTAACTTCTTTGGGAGGATGAAAAGCTTCCATTAATCCACCTTCATTTCTTTAAGAGTAGTCTGTATTTTCTTAATTTGAAACCCTTATATTTAGATTTGTTTTTAATAATAAAACAATAGACATAATAAATTTTATTTACATTTCATTTATCTCCTCTGTTCTGTAATAAGGTTTTGTTAAGCTATTACTGAGTTTTATTAAATTAAGTTTTTTATTTTCATCATGAATATCACACTTGCAGCAATTATTTTTGCATCCCGCACAATTCCAACTGATTTTGGATTGGTAGCAGCAGCTATTGCAGGAGCTGGTAGTTTGCTATTTATTGCTTTGAGATTTGTTCCTGATGCGGGTAACTAGGTTTTTTCTTTTTTAATTTGAGCTAACTTATTAATTCAAATTAATCATTGATTATCGAAATAAAATAATTTATTGATGGACTAGATAATGAATCGATGGGTTTTACTCGAACATAAGATTCTTGGTGGTAAATTAAGTGATATTCATTATGATTTTCTTGTTGAAGATCAATTAGATTGTTTTACTTGGAAATTTTTCGAGATTCCATTACTCAATAAAGGCTTTTTTAAAGTAGGAAAACAACCAAATCATAGATTAGTGTGGCTTTCTAGAGTTGAATACCAACTTTCTAATAATAGAGGTTTGATAAAAAGAATTGATCATGGGACCTACTCTCATATTTATCATAATCAAGACTCTCAAGAGCTCAAAATTATGTTGAACGGTAAATTGTTAAAAGGTTTGTTAATAATAAAAGGTAATTTTTGTCAATTAACAAAAAATAATTAATTTGTTTTTAGAAATAATCTTAATAATTCTCTTGAGATTTTTTGAAAAGTAGCTATTCTTACTTAGCTATTGTGACTTGCGATTGGTACACATCAATCAGGTCGAGTTTGAAAATTTTAAATCTTTTGGAGGAAGTGTAAAAATTCCCCTTGAGGAAGGCTTTACAGTGGTTACTGGTCCAAATGGATCTGGGAAAAGTAATATTTTAGATGGGATTTTGTTCTGTTTAGGTTTGGCAAATAGTAGAGGTATGAGAGCAGAAAGATTACCAGACTTAATAAATAATTCGAAAATTAAAGAAGGTAAATCCTCTGAGACTTTTGTTTCTGTTAAATTTAATATTGAAGATTGGTCGCCAAGGGAAGATGTTCCATCTTTGGAGTTAGAAGAAGATGATATCGCTCTTAAGAAAGATCAAAAAGAGTGGGTAGTTTCTAGAAAATTGCGGCTAATGCCTGGTGGATCATATGCATCGACTTATACATCTGATGGCCGCCAGTGTACTTTACAACAAATACAGAGAGTTCTTAGAGATATAAGTGTTGATCCAGAAGGCAGTAATGTTGTGATGCAGGGAGATGTCACAAGAATAGTATCAATGAATAATAAAGAGAGGAGAACACTTATTGATGAATTAGCAGGGGTAGCTCTTTTTGATAGCAGAATTGAACAGACGCATTCAAAACTTAATGATGTTTTTGAAAGACAAGAAAGATGCGAAATTTTAGAAAACGAATTGCAATCTAGTAAAGTAAAGCTTGAAAAAGAATGCGCAAAAGCTAAAAAATATAAAGAGTTAAAGGCAAAACTTTTTCATATTAAGGAGATTGAAAAAGTACTTTTATTCAATAAACAAGTTCAAAATATTGAATCAATTAAGAAAAAAGTTATTAACTTGGATAAAAGTAAGATTCTATTTAATCAACAAAAAGAATCTCTTAGTAAAGAAATTCAAGTATTGCAAGATGCAATGAAAGTTATGGTTGCAGAATTAAAAGAGAAAGGAGAAGATAACTTAATCAAAGTAAATTCAGATATTGGAAGTATAAATTCAAATTTAAGAGAATTAGAAAGAATTGCCCTTGTTAATAAAGAGGAAGGTATTAAATTACAAGAGCAACGAGATAATATTGTAATATCTAAAAAAAATACCGAGTTAGAAAAGAATCAACAAGAGGACTTTAATGAAAATCATCTAGAAAAATTAAATCTCGAGATTCACGATTTAACGTTAAAACATAAGTTATCTAGAAAAAAACTTTCTGATGCTGCAGGTGAATCAGGTGAATTTTCAAAGCAAAGTATAATGCTGAACAATGAGTTAGAAAAGATTAAATGTTTAGTTAAACCTCTTGAATCTAGTAAGAGGAATATTGAAGAGGAAATTATACAAACTAATATTCAAAGAGAAGAAATATCATCTCAAACAGATCTTTTAAACTTTGAAAAACAAAAACTATCAGAATTTAATCAAATTAATGGAGAATCAACGGATACGAAAAATCGTAATTTGACCTGTCTTAGATCTGATATTAATTCTTTAAAAATTGAAATAGAGTTGTTAAATAAAACTAAAATAAGGCTCAATAACGAACAATTAAAGCTTGAAAAGGATTTATCAAGATGTGAAAGCAGAAAAGAAACACTAAGTGAAACGAGGGGGTCATATGCATTAAGAATACTTTTAGAGGCAGGTCTAGAGGGCATACATGGATATGTTGCTCAATTGGGTGCCGTTAATGAAAAGCACCGGTATTCATTGGAAATAGCAGCTGGTAATAGACTTGGACAAATAGTTGTTGATAATGACAATATTGCTTCAAGAGCAATTGAAATCCTAAAAAAAAAGAAAGCTGGAAGATTAACCTTTCTTCCTCTAAATAGAATTAAAAGTTATAAAAAAAATTTCGCAGTTACAAGATTTGAAAATTCTAAAGAGAATGGATTTGTAGATAAAGCTATTAATTTAATTGATTGTGATGATGTTTATAGAGATGTTTTTAAATATGTTTTTGGAGATACAGTAGTCTTTTCAGATTTAGAGTCAGCGAAATTATCTAAACAAAAAATTAGAATGGTTACTTTGAGTGGAGAACTTTTGGAAGTTAGTGGTGCAATTACGGGAGGGAGTAAAGTTAATAAAGATCTTGCTTATAGGTTTGGTACCAATAATGATATTGATGAGGCTCACCCCATTAAACAAAGATTATCTGTTATTGAAGAAGCTTTGAAAAGATCAAATAATGATATTTTGAATAAAACTAATAACTTGAATAAACTCAACTATAATCAAAGGGAAATATTAGAGGATTGTGTATCTTCTAATAAAGAAATTGAAGTTAATAATAATTCTCTAAAAGTTTTGGTAGAAAAAATTGATGACAATAATCTTAGGTTAAATAAGCTTACTACTCAAAATAATTTATTAAATGGAAAGTTGGATAGCGTTAAAAATGAAATAAAACCATTTAAAAAAAAGTTGGATGAATTGGAGATTATCCTTAAAAAGAATAATGAAGATAATCAAACATCCTCATTAATGACTCATAAAGATGATTTCGAAAAGTTAGATAAAAAACTTGAATTAATGATTCAAGAGAAAGATGAATTATTAAATAAAAAGAATCAATTTGTTTTAAATCGAGAACGTATAAATAATCAATTAAATCTAATATCTCTACAAGAAAAGAATTTACAAGAATCAATCAAAGAGCTTTCTAATGCCCATAATGAATGGATAAAAAAAAGAGATGATTACAAGTGTGAGCTTGCGAGTCTTGATGGTCAAAAATCACTACTTGAAAAGGATCTTGGAATCTTGAGAAGAAAAAGGGATGAGTTAAATTCATCTATTTCCAATAAAAGACAAGAAATAAATCAGCTTACCCTTAAGTTGGAATATCTAGAAAGAGATATAAGTTCTCTAAATGAGGAAATGCGTAGCGAAACCATCAAGTTAGAAAATTATAAAAAAGAGCTACCTGATCCTTTGCCCAACTTTGGAGAATATGAGACTATAACTCTTGATTTATTACAATCAGAGATCGTTGTGATTAATACGAAATTGGAAAGTTTAGAACCGGTAAATATGTTAGCTTTAGATGAATTAGAGGAATTGACAGAAAGATTAAATGATTTAATAAAAAGATTGGAAGTTTTATCTAATGAAAGATCGGAATTGTTATTAAGAATAGAAACTGTCTCAACTATGCGACAAGAAGCATTTATGCAGGCATTCATAGAAGTTGATAAGCATTTTAGAGAGATTTTTGCCAATTTATCAGATGGCGATGGGTTCCTTCAGCTCGAAAATCCAGAAGCTCCTTTGGAAGGAGGTTTAACTTTAGTGGCTCATCCTAAAGGAAAAAATGTTAGAAGATTAGCTTCAATGTCGGGGGGTGAGAAATCTTTAACAGCCTTAAGTTTTTTATTTGCTTTGCAAAAATATAAGCCTTCTCCCTTTTATGCACTAGATGAGGTAGATAGTTTTTTAGATGGTATTAACGTTGAAAGGTTATCAAAATTAATAACAAGTCAGTCATCAAATGCCCAATTTATAGTCGTAAGCCATAGAAGACCTATGATAAGTGCATCTGAACGAACAATTGGTGTTGCTCAAGCAAGAGGTGCTAATACTCAAGTTGTTGGATTACCAAATGCTGCATAAACACACTTTTTTAAATTTTTACGTCAGAATGTCAGAAAGATATTAATGAGTTTGTCGAACACATCCACAAATAATAATGACCGCAATTCTGTACCTAGCGAACGTCTATGGTTAAGATCGGAACTTATGGGGACCCAAGTCATTACTACTGATACTGGTAGGAGATTAGGGGTTGTAGGTGAAGTTGTTGTTGATATTGATAGAAGAGAGGTAGTTGCTTTAGGTCTGAGAGATAATCCTCTCACAAGATTTTTGCCAGGTTTACCTAAATGGATGCCTCTTGAAAGCATAAAGCAGGTTGGCGATGTAATTTTAGTGGATTCTTTAGATTCTTTGAGCGAAGGTTTTTCTCCTGAAAGATATGGGAAAGTTATAAATTGCCAGGTAATTACTGAATCTGGTCAGCTTCTTGGAAGAGTTCTTGGATTTTCTTTCGATATTGAGACGGGGGATTTAATTTCTCTTGTGATGGGTGCAGTAGGAGTTCCTCTTTTAGGTGAAGGCGTTTTAAGTACTTGGGAAATTCCTGTAGATGAGATAGTCAGTAGTGGTACTGACAGAATAATTGTTTATGAAGGCGCTGAGGAAAAACTTAATCAATTAAGTAGTGGATTACTCGAGAAACTTGGGGTCGGTGGTTCTTCTTGGGAAGAAAGGGAAGCTAATAGGTATACAGCAAATCTTGTTCCAGTGGAGAATCAGCTATTGTCAGGTTCTGAATCAGAAGAACAAAATAATTTTATGGAAGAAATTAAAGAAGAAGAATTTATAGAAGAAGAATATGAAGAAGAACTTGAATATGTAGAAATCGAAACCACAAAAGAAAAAATAAATAATAAAAAACAACTTTATTTGGATAATGACTCCTCTGGACAATTAGACAAACAAACTGATGAAGAAAATATGACAGAATTTGCTGTTCAACGGCCATCTATATCTAATCGGGCTTCAAAGAGACCTATTCAAAGGTCACAAGAACCTTTAGATATTGAACCTGTTGAAGAGAAAAAAACAGTCATAGAAAATCCTCAATCAGAATCCGTAGAAATTGATGATCCTTGGTAATTATTTTGTAATTAACTGAATTTTTTGATCGAATTAAAAATTATGTAAGCTAATTTTTTAACTGCACCAGTTTTCCCTCGTTGTTTTGATAAATTATCTTTTTGCTGACTTAAATATTTTTTATTTTTTATCAGAAATATAGCTTCATTAGCGATTTGTTTTGGTGTAATGTTTCCTATTCTTTCTGGAATAATTAACTTTTTAGCTTTTATATTTGGCCATGAAAAAAATTTTTTCTGCTTTAAATACCAATTTTTAATTATAAAAGTGAAGAATTTATTGATAAAAGAAATTTTCCCAATTATTCCGAAGATACCTTCCCAAGCGTTCATTACATGCAAATGTTGGGTGGGTAGAACAACTATCATGGGTAAAGTAAGTGAAGCTAATTCAGCAGTATTTGCTCCCACTGTAGTAATTGCAAGATCACATTTTTTTAGTACTTCATAGCAAGGATGTTTATTAATTAAATAAATTTTTGTATTATTTGAGGTTTCAATAACATAATCAAAAACGGAACTTTTAATTTGTTTAATTTGTTTAATTTTGGATGAATAATATTTTGATATAGGATTTTTATTACTTTGAAAGAATAAATATTCGCTTGTACTTGTAGTTGGTGCTATGGGAATAATAAAATTAATATTTTTATTAGTTTTATTAATATGATCAGCCATTTCAAGAAAGAAAGGAATACCTACGGTGAGCTTTGCTTTTTTTGAACCTGGTAGTAAAGCAATCCACTTTTTTTCTTCAAGATTTAAAGCAATTTCTTTTTTATTCGTAATGTCTGCCATTAAATCGCCAATAATTTTACATTTATATCTATATTTTGAAGGAATGCTTTTCTTGACGTTTTTATTCATTGCTGCAATTACATTGTTCCAACGTGGCCATCTTGAAATCCATTCAGCATATGTGATGTTGATATAACCTAATCTTTTTGCCAACAAAACACTCCAAAATTGATCACCTCCAAGAAAAATAACGATCCCTTTTTTAGGCCATTTTGCATATTGAGCAGGCCTGATTAACAATTTCCAAAAAGTCTTTGCTTCTGTAACTAATTCAAATTTGTGCCATGATTTAGCAACTTCATATTCTTTTCCAGTAGCATTTGGACACGGTACTAAAACTAATCTTATTGAGAAATTCAGTTTATCAATATTTTTCGAAGTATTATTTATTTTATTTAGATAATCCACTACAGGCCTTACCCATGTTGATAATTCCCCAGGCCCATTAGAGATAATTACAACTGCAATTGATTTTTTTTTCATTGCAGTCAATCCAAGATACATTAAATGCGGACGGCGAGACTTGAACTCGCAAGGCCTAAGCCACACGCTCCTTAGACGTGCGCGTCTACCATTTCCGCCACGTCCGCAAAGGGTTTTCGGCATCCGGCGGATGTCTTAAACACAGATTTAGTATAGCTGATAGGCTAAAATTAGGAATTAGCCGACACATCCGCTGGGCTTAAGAAAATTTGTGGTTCTAGAATTTAAAAGCTGCTTCAACTCCTACTGCAGTCCAATCATATAAGTATGTATATACGTCATCAGTTGTATTAGAGTTTGCATCATCAGCAGGCATCGCAAATGCAATTCCGGGCTTTATTTGTAGTGAATCATTCACATTGTATGTGTAATAGACCTCTATATAGCTACCAGTATCATCTCCTTTTATGACAGCTTTATTTAAGTCTGGAATTTTGTAAAATGGAATCGTTTTCCAGGAAGCAGAAAGTATGCCATTACCTATTTCATGATCTATCCCAAATTGAAAATCAGCTATGGTGTCTATATCTATTTCTTTTGCATCTAGGTCAACTATATTCGTTGTGATACTTAAAGTTGTTTTATCGTTAT
Source organism: Prochlorococcus sp. AG-335-A05 (assembly GCA_003282425.1). Classification (GTDB taxonomy): domain Bacteria; phylum Cyanobacteriota; class Cyanobacteriia; order PCC-6307; family Cyanobiaceae; genus Prochlorococcus_A. The sequence continues at coordinate 56,648 of QBZF01000001.1, forward strand.
CGGGCTTCCAATATGCTCCTATAGATGTAGTTTTATAGCCTTCATCTGCTAAAGCAGCTACTTCAAAATCGTTACAAAAAGTGGTTAACGCTTGTTCCGCTAGGTTACAAAGAGAGTCAGATTTTGAATAGATCACTCCCCCCCCCAAATTGTCGGAATCATATCCAGCAGATAAAGTCAAAACATCAATCCCTTCTTTTGTTAAAAATCCGCTTGACGTAGATGCTCCTGTACCAATAACACTTCCAGAAAAGTTAAATCCATTATCGAATGATCTTGCAACTGCTAATCCAGAACCAGTTCCTTGGAAAACATAAAAATTAGAGGATAGAGTAGAATAACCACCGAGAAAAAATCCATCAGAATATGTTGATGTGATAGTTGGCATAAGATCATCATTATCAAGTAATGTTCCGGTAGCTATTTCCCATTTATTAATCGGAAACTGGTAATACAGAGAAGTGATTTTTAATGAATCATCTCCATTATTTGTACTATCAAGGCGAAAGTTTGGACCTGTAAATTCAGTTCCACCATTTCCTGCTTCTATACCAACATAAAGATTATCATTACCTGTAAAACTTGAATTAAGGTTTATATTATAAGAATATGTTGCCGTGACAGCCTCAGTTCTATCTCCCTGATCAACAGCTCCAACTTGAAAAGCAGCTGAACCTGTCATTGTTGTTGTCTCAGAAAAAGAACCAGCTTCATAATTATTGAATCTTGTTTCTGATATGTCTAAATTACTTTTACTAGTTGCAACTTCTTTAAGAGGGTTAAACTCTTGTATGCTTTGTACTGCTCTAGATGAAGAGTAACTAGAAACAGCTTTGAAATTAGTTTCATTTGCTGTGACAGATAAAGGAGCTAATAAAACTAATGTCGCAGGAGCTATCAATAATCTTTTGAAAAGTTTCATTAATTTCCTCACACGAAATTTTATTGTTATCCAAATTAGCACTTATTTTTCTATTAATCTAGTCCACTCTTTTATACAGAATTTTGAAAGAAATTTGATATTTTACTCATCCGCTTTTGACATCCGACTGTTGCGTTAGTGGATAACTGGGATATAAGAAAGGGAATGGGTTTTAATCCAATTCCTGTATAGGTGCATTATTTTTACGCCCGCTCCTTAGACGTGCGCGTCTACCAATTCCGCCACGTCCGCAAAGGGTTTTCGAGCACAAAGGTGTTCTTAAATCACTAAGTTATCATACATTAATCGCATTAATTTGCGGTAATATTTTATTAATCTGCTCGGTTTAAATTCTTAAAAGATTTATTTTATATAACTTAGTTTTCAATACTTAAAATGACTGATTTTTTCTATTGCATAAATAAATAATTATCCACATATAACGTTTTAGGTTGTATTGTTAATCAATGCATTCTTGAAATTCAAAAATTTTATTGAATACTCTTTAAAGTAATTTCAATTTAAATTAATTTTTATTTCTTCAATTTAATTCTGAAATGGTTGAAAAAGTTTTAATTGCTAATCGTGGAGAAATAGCTTTACGAATTATCAGAAGTTGTAGAGAGCTTGATATTGCAACTGTTGCTGTTTATAGCACTGTAGATAAAAAGGCATTGCATGTGCAATTAGCAGATGAAGCAGTTTGCGTTGGAGACTCACTAAGTAACAAGAGTTATTTAAATATTCCTAATATCTTAGCTGCTGCTACATCAAGAGGAGTTGATGCTATACATCCAGGTTATGGTTTTCTTGCTGAGAACGATAAATTTGCAGAAATGTGTAACGATCATGGCATAACTTTTATTGGTCCATCTCCCAATGCTATTAGATCAATGGGAGACAAATCTACTGCTAAAGAGACAATGGAGAGAGTCGGAGTACCCACTGTCCCGGGAAGCAAAGGTTTATTATCGAGTGTTGAGGAGGCCTACGAAATGGCAGAAGACATTGGATATCCCGTCATAATAAAAGCCACAGCTGGAGGAGGAGGTAGAGGAATGAGATTGGTTGAAAATAAGGCTAACTTAGAAAAAATGTTTAAAGCAGCCCAAGGAGAAGCAGAAGCGGCATTTGGAAATGATGGTTTATATATGGAGAAATTTATAAAAAAGCCAAGACATGTAGAAATTCAAATCCTTGCTGATAGGTCAGGTAATGTGGTTCATCTAGGAGAGAGAGATTGTTCTGTACAAAGGAGACACCAAAAATTATTAGAAGAGTCTCCCAGTCCAGCTATAAACCATTCTCTTAGAAAAAAAATGGGTAATGCAGCTATTGCTGCTGCAAAAAGTATTAGTTATGAAGGGGCGGGAACTGTAGAATTTTTAGTAGATGATAATAATAATTTTTACTTTATGGAGATGAATACCAGGATTCAAGTGGAACACCCAGTAACTGAAATGGTTACTGGTGTTGATCTAATCGCTGAACAAATCAAAATAGCTGGAGGTGACAATTTAGAATTTACTCAAGACGATATTCAATTAAACGGTCATGCTATTGAATGCAGAATTAATGCTGAAGACCCTTCGCATAACTTTCGCCCATCGCCTGGAAAAATAACTGGATGGTTGCCTCCAGGAGGTCCTGGAGTAAGGGTTGATAGTCATGTTTATACTGGTTATGAAATACCTCCATTTTATGATTCACTTATAGGGAAATTAATAGTCTGGGGTAAAGATCGTAATACTGCTATTAAAAGAATGAATAGAGCTTTAAATGAATGCGCTGTAACAGGAATTCCAACAACAATTAACTTTCATTTATCTCTTCTCAATAAAAGAAAATTTATGGAAGGCAAAATTCATACAAAATACGTTGAGGAAGAATTATTACCCAACTATTAATGCAATATGATACATTCTTAACTAATACTCTTTTGGATGGCTAATTTGATTAAACCTTGTTGACCAACTAATATTTCTCTTAGAAAACTTATTATACCTATCCAAATTACTGGGCCAACATCGACGCCACCAATTGGAGGAATCAATTTTCTAGTAAAGTTTAAAATAGAACTTGTTGGGATTGCAATTAATAACCAAAAACCTTTATTTAAATCAACTTTTGGGTACCAAGTTAATATTAATCTTATTAAAAAGACTAGGGTTAGAAATGATAAAAGAATTCCTAGGGTAAGATCTAAAGCATGTAAATAGTTTTGAGACAATGAAATAACAATTGTTTAATCCATCTTAATAAATATCCCATAAGTTATGATTTAATTCGTATTATAAATTCAGAATTAAATTTTAAAAAAGTGATTCAAATTTCAAATCTGATATTAGCGGCTGATGTTTCTCCAGAAGTGGCTGGTAGTTCTGGTTTTAATATGATAGCGAGTTTCTTCGCAGCTGCATTACTTATAGTTATTCCAGCAGGAGCTTTTTTGATCTTTGTTAGCCAAAAAGATTCACTTGAACGTACTTCAGCTACACGTAGACGCTAGTTTTTATAAAAGTTTTAAGTAAACTATATATAAAGGTGTTTTATTGCACCTTTAAAAAAATAAGTTTTGGAGAAAAAAAGTGGTCAATGCTAGTCTAAATTGGGCGAGTATTGTAGGCATCGTACTAGCTGTATGTGGAGGTGGCCTATATTTTTTGAGGTCATTTAAACCCGCGCTGGCAAGAGATTATGATGTTTTCTTTGCGGCAATAGGTCTTTTATGCGGGGGGATATTGTTTTTTCAAGGATGGAGATTAGATCCTATTTTGCAATTTGGGCAGTTTTTATTAGCAGGAACTACAGTTTTCTTTGCATATGAAAGTGTTCGATTAAGAGGTGTTGCTACTGACCAAGCAAGAAGATCTTCTTATTTTGAAGATGATCAGATTCCAGATATGCCTAGAAATTCTTCTAGAAATAGATTTAGTGATGATTATGATCAATTTGAAGATTCTGATAGACCTTCTAGAAGATTCAAACCTCAAGATGATGACCTAGAAGATGATTATATGCAAGGTAGATCGCAAAGGAGAAATATATCAAGAGCTATTCCTGAGTCTGCAGTAAGCAGAAGACGTCCTTCTTTAAGAGAGTCTAATCAATTTGAGAATGACGAACCTAAGAGAAGAAGAAATCGGTCTGAAGATAATAGGATGAGTAATGAAGATAGAAGAGGAAGTTTTGGAGAAAGAAGATCATCAAGAAGTGAAATAAAAAGAGGTTCTCGGCCATTATCTAATCAAGAAGTTTCTAGAAAATCAAATACTTCCTCTTTTAAGGATTCTTCTCCCTCCTCTAACAAACCAACAAGATCATCCATAAGATCTCAGACTTCAAGAGAAAAAGTAGAAGATGCATCATTTTCTACAAATATAAATGAAGTAAAAAAGCCTCGTCAAACAAGAAGCACAGCAGCTAGTGCAAGATCAACCTCTAAAAATAAAACTGGAAGATATACTGTAGGAACAAAAAAAAATAAACCCAGAGATAACAGCTCTAGATTTGATGACTAATTAAAATATCCCAGTCCAATTTAGAAATGATTTTTGACTTATTAATTCAATTAAAATAATTGCTAAAAATCCTAGCATTGCGAATCTTCCATTTGTTATTTCTGAATAATTGCTCCATCCAAACTTATATTTATCTTCAATTTCAATTGTTTGCTCATCAATTTGCATTTCTTCCGAATTTGTTTTATCTACATCCATAGTATCCTCATTATTTTGTTCTTGATTTGAATTCATGATTGTAATCTAATTTTTAAAATTATACTTATCGGTAGTAAATAATTTCCAGTCTCCTTTCCCATTTAATTCTAAAATATTCTCATGAAAATCCTTTAAACTTGGCCTATGACCAACGCTTATCAACGATAATTCCCTATCTCTTAAGAGATTATATAGTTTTTTTTCAGTTTTAATATCGAGTGCACTAGTTGCTTCATCTAGCACAGCAAATCTCGGAGAATTCAGTAGTAATCTAGCAAAGGCTAATCTTTGCTGTTCTCCTAATGAAAGTATTCTTGGCCAATCTTGTTTGATGTCAAGGTTAGGATATCTATCAACAATAGAATTTAAATTTACTTCATTAAGAACAGAAATTAAGTGGTCATCACTAAATTTCTCAACTTCTGTTGGATAACATAATTGTTCCCTTAAAGAACCTAATAGCATATATGGTTTTTGAGGTATAAATAGCAAATCACCTGTTTTTGGCTTTTTAATTGATCCTTGATTGGGTTCCCATAATCCACTGATCATTCTTAATAAAGATGTTTTGCCACAACCAGATGGGCCTACTACTAATAATGATTGATTTGTTTCGATACTCAGATTTAAATTTTTGATGATAGCTTTATCAGATCCAGGTGGGTAAAGATCAGCATCGTTGATAAGGATAGAAGAATAATCTAAAATTATATTTTGATTGTCTATCGGTTTGTTTTGACTGATACTTTCAACTTTTGACTGAAAACCCTCTAATCTTCCAATTCCAGCTGTGAACTTTGCTAGTTCCTCTATTTGATTAACTATAAAAAACAGCGAACCTTCTACCATTCCAAATGCAAAGCTTGCCTGAATAAATCGACCATAATCAATATCTCCTCTAAAATAAGGAATTGCCATTATTAGATATGGAAAGAAGTTGCCCGCATAATTAATAGAACGTCTCATTACATCAATAATTACCCTCCAAATTATTAGTAAGTTAAAGTTTCTTACCACTTCTCCTAATCTTCTCTCTGTTTCACTTTTTTCTGGTTTTTCACCTGAATAAAAAGCTATGGATTCAGCATTATCTCTAATATGCACTAATCCATATCTGAAATCTGCCTCATACCTAAGTTGATCGAAATCAATTTTTACAAGATTTTTTCCAGCAATTAAAAGGATAGCAGTAGCAAATGCTGCGTATCCAAATAATGAAAAGGTTAATGTCGTACTAATACTCCATAAAATGAGAATGTTCAGAGAAAAAGTAAGAAGTGCATCAAAAACTCCCAGAGTAAAGGATAAGCTTTGACCAGTAAAAGCTCTTGTATCATCTGTTATTCGTTGGTCAGGATTATCTACATCAGTTTGCTCTTCATCATTAGGATTTAGTTGGTAGTATGCCTTATTCGTCATATAGTCTTTAACTAAGCTTTTTGAAAGCCAATCTCTCCAAATTATTCCTAATTTATAGGTAAAAAATATTTGAGAAACCCTAATTGGGAGTGCTATAGCAAAGCAACAAGCATAGATTCCTAAAATTCTATAAAATCCATCTTCTTGTTTTTCTACTAAAGCATTTGTTAAGTCTCTTGCAATAAATCCTATTCCTGCATTAATTCCATTTACTGCCAAAAGCATTAATACTATGACTGCCAGAAATAACCAATGAACCCATCTGCGATTCTTGAGTTGACGCCTTAAACTAAAAAAACTTCCTGAACCAATAAGAAATAATCCTGAAAACAATAATCCCCACCAGCCAGACCATATTGTATTAACAGTATTAACTACTCCTCCAAAGTATTTATCAAGAAAAATAGGTTGAATGCTTTCAAAAAAACTAATTATGCCTGTAAGGACTACAAGAACAATACCTCCCACACAAAATAAAAGAGAGATTAAAAGCCATATAAATTGAAAGCCATTACATTGATCAATAGGTAAAAAAAATGGTTGGGCTAACCTTCTTAACTTTTGTAATTGATAAAATATTCTAGATTTATTTTGTACTACATTATTCATATTTTTTCTATATCTTTTTATTAAATAGATTATATCTTTATTATGATTATTGCCCAAATCCTATTAGTGAAAGTGCCCAATCAGGAAGATTTAGATACGTTAATAGTTTTAAATCAAATTCATGAACTTTTATAATCGACACATCCATAAGCCACCATATTAGAAAAGGTAAATTAAATAAAATCTGTAGTTGCCATTTGTAAGTTAATACTTTCCAAATTTTAGTTAAAATTGACTTCTGTGATTCATCTAAACTCTCCCAATTTGTAGTTATTATTTCAAATAAATTTTTAGATTTAGTATTGAGAGATTCTGGAGAATTCATGTTTAATTTTTTCTTATTTATAGCTAAAAAGAAACTCTTTTGAGAGTTTTAGCCAGGAGGCCAACTCATTTTTCTACCAGCTAAAAAATGTATATGCAAATGAAAAACTGTTTGTCCAGATTCTTCACCGGTATTAATAACTGTTCTCCAATTTTTTAATTTCTTAGATTTGGCAATATTTTTTCCTATTAAAAGTAGATGTCCTAATAAATTTTTATCTTCCTCCAAACACTCGCATAAACTAACTAATGGTTTTTTAGGAATTACTAAAAAATGAACTGGAGCTTGTGAGGCAATATCATTAAATGCTATACAAAGCTCATCTTCATGAAGTTTTTCGCAGGGAATCTCACCATTTATTATTTTGCTAAAGATTGTAGTTTCAGCCATTGCTTTATTAAATAATTAAATCAGTTGATTGGTATTACATCTTTCTGATGAAATCCTTCTTTGATGAGTTCTTTATTCAAATCTTCTTTTGAAGTAACTCTATCAACAAATAAAACCCCACTGAGATGATCCATTTCATGTTGAATGCATCTTGCTAAGAGTCCATCAGCTTTCATTTTTCTTGGCCTACCCATCTCATCTCTAAATCTTAGTTTAATTGTTGATGGTCTTACAACGTTTAAATAAACTCCTGGGATACTTAGACACCCCTCTTCATATGAATTTAAAGTTGTTCCATAATCGGTAATTTCTGGATTTATTAAAATTAATGGATCAGCAGCAGCATCTTCAAAATTTACATCAATTACCAGTAGCTCCTTCTTAATTCCTATTTGCGGAGCGGCAAGTCCAATTCCTTTGGCTGCATACATACTTTGAAGCATTTCTTTAGCCAAATTTCTTATGGAATTATCAACTTTACTTATTCTTTTAGCATTTTCTCTCAAAACATCATCACCAAGTTTATATATTTCTAGTGATGGAGTCCCTGTTTGTTCTTTAGAAACCTTTTCCGCAGGACTGTTTGCTTTTGACTTTCTTGCGAGTTGTGAAAAATTGTTTGCCACGGTAAAAAAAAATATTTACTCAACAGTTAAGCTATAAAAATACTAGCACTTTAAATTCATCTTTAAAAAAACTTCTTAAATGAGTAATGCTAAGAATTTAAAAATTAATCAAATCCATAAAAAAAATATATCTTTTAAAGAGTTATCTCTTATCAAGAATATGATTTTCTGGGTTGATATTATTCCTGATGACCAAACTAAAAAAAATGCTATTTTTGCTGAGCCATTTAATGATAAAAATGCAATTCCACAAAAATTAACAGGCGATAATTTTTATATTAAAAGCAATTTTCATGGTTATGGTGGAAAATCATATCAATGTATAGAGGTAAATGATCAAATTTATTTGATATGGGTCGATCAGCTCTCAAAAGCAATGTGGTTACAAATTTTAAGAGTCCAAGAAAAAGTACCTAAAAATGACAATGAATATCTGCTATGCGATATGGAACCAATACAACTTACTGAGTCAATAAAAATTAATTTTGATACTTCATTTATTATTTCTAAAAACAATCTTTTATACGGTTTATGTGAGATAAAACATAGAGATTATTTATTCTCATTAAATTTAAAAAAAACTAAACAAGAGATTCGTATAATAAAAAGATTTGATAATTTTGCTGGGAATTTATCTTCTAATATCTCAGCTGATTTATTTTCGTGGACAGAGTGGAGTTCTGATTCCATGCCTTGGGAAAGAAATGAGCTCTTTTTTGCAATTATTGATAATGATGGAGAGATACAAAAAATAAAAAAATTTTCTAATAAATTGGTTAATGAGGAGAAAAATGTTTCTTTCTTTCAACCTTACTGGGTGAGTGATAATATTTTAATCTGTTCTGAAGATAGTACGGGCTGGTGGAATTTATTATTTCTCGATGTAACTGATATTGAAAATGTTATTCTCAAAAAACGAATAATGAAACCTTTGACTGAGTATGGATCCCCTCAGTGGGTTTCTGGAATTTCATTTTTTTCTGGAAATATTAAAAATTTATTTTGTATTGCGAAAAAAGATAACAGTTGGGTACTAGAACATTATCAGAACTGTAAATGTATTAAAGAACTTAAATTACCATTTTGTTCAATAAGTGATTTAGATGTTTGTGATCGAAAATTAGTTATTAGAGGTGGTAGTTTTGATTGTTTCGACGAATTATTTAAGTATGATTTTGAAGAGAAAAGCCATACTAAATTATTAAATGAGATTTCTTTCGAGTCTATAAATGAATATGCAAGACCAGAATCTTTTTGGTTTAAAGGTTTTAATAATCAACCCACACATTCTTTTATTTATAAGCCTCTTTTTGAAAGGTTTATTAAGTCGCCATTAATTGTTAAGGCACATAGTGGACCTACTGCTTGCTTTTATGGGTCTTTAAATTCGGAAGTGCAGTATTGGACTTCGAAGGGATTTACAGTTGCGGAAGTGAATTATGGTGGTTCCTCTGGTTTTGGAAGAGAGTATAGGGAGAGATTAAATTTTAAATGGGGCATTCTAGATTCATACGATTGTAAAGCATTAGCACTTGATTTAATTAGGTTAAATTTAGTAGATAAAACCAAAGTCGCAATTTTAGGAAATAGTGCTGGTGGTTTAACCGCAATTAATGCTTTATGTGAAGGTGATTTGTTTAAAGTGGCGATTTGTAAATATCCTGTTCTCGATTTAAAAGATATGCATCAACAAACTCATAGATTTGAGAAAGGATATTTAAATTCCCTCATAGGTACATATTCAAAATTTCACAATGAGTATCATCTTCGATCACCAATTAATAAAATTAATCAATTAAAAAAACCAGTTTTATTATTTCATGGAAAAAAAGATTTAGTTATTTCATACAAAAAAACCCTACAAATCAAAGACAAACTACTGAAAAATAATAAAAATTCAGAAGTCATAATTTTTGAAAATGAAGGGCATGGCTTTAAAAATATTAATATTAAAAAACAAGTTCTTATTAAAACTCAGGAGTTTTTAGAGAAAACTTTAAATATTTAAGAATTTAGTTTTAAAAAACTAATAGTTTCATTAAGTTTTTCGATAAAAGTATTGATATCTTCTTTGGTAGTTGTGAAGTTCATACTAACTCTAGCCGTTGAATTTATTCCGATATGTCTATGCAGAGGTTGACAACAGTGATGTCCACTTCTTATGCAAATACCTTTAGAATCAAGAATTTCAGCGATATCGTTTGAATGTATTTCTTTAACATAAAATGTTGCCAATGAAGCTCTGTTAGGATCTATTCTCGGTGAAGGACCTATTATTTCAAGATCTTCAATTTGATTTAATTTTTCAAATAAATATTTTGTAATCTCTTTTTCATATTCACTAATATGATCTAACCCGATATTGTTAATGTAATTAATCGCTGCAGCTAATCCTATTGCTTCTGCAATAGCTGGAGTACCAGCTTCAAATTTATGAGGTAGTTCAGCCCAAGTACTTTTTTCTTCAAAAACATCTTGAATCATTTCCCCACCACCAAAAAAAGGAGGAATCTTTTCTAAAATTTCTTGTTTGGACCATAAGAAACCTATGCCTGTTGGACCACATAATTTATGTCCTGAACCGGCTAAAAAATCTATACCTAATTCATGAATATCTAACTTTTGATGGGCTAAACTTTGACAAGCATCAAGTAGAACTAAAGAACCCTTATCCTTAGCTAATTTAGTTATTTCTTTTATTGGATTACAGCACCCTAAAGTGTTGCTTATATGTAATAAGCTAACTAGTTTTGTTTTCGTTGTTAATTTTGATTTGAAATCATTTATATCTAATCTTCCGTCTTGATCTATGCCCACAAATTTCAGTTTACATTTGTTTTTTGCAGATATCATTTGCCAAGGAACAATATTACTATGATGCTCCATTATTGATAGAAGAATTTCATCATTCTCTTTTAAAGTAAATTCCCCCCATGATCTGGCAACCAAATTTATAGCTTCAGTTGCATTTCTTGTAAAAATTATTTCTTTTGTTGAATTAGCATTAACGTATTTTGCAATTAAAGATCTTGAATTCTCAAATTCTTCTGTTGCTTTTGCACTTAATTGATGAGCACCTCTATGTACATTTGCATTGAAATTCTTATAGTATTCATCAATTTTTTCAAGAACTTGGATCGGTTTTTGGGTTGTTGCAGCGTGATCTAAATAAATAATTTTATTATTGCTTTTAAAATTATTTTCTAATAAAGGAAAATCTTTTTTACTTATTAGAGGAAAGTTTTTTTTATCAATTTTAGGGAAATTATTAATTGTTTCCATTAATTTTCTTTTAAAATTTTATCAAGCAAATCCCATCTATCTTTTGTAATAGGAATACTTGAAATAATTTCTTGTATATAGGAACTTAATTGTAGTTTACTGGCTTCTGTTAACGTGAGTCCTCTTGATCTCATATAGAAAAGTTCTTCTTCATTTAATTGTGAAATAGTTGCACCATGTTTGCATTTTACATCATCAGCAATTATTTCTAATTGAGGTTTAGTATCTATTTTTGCATGTCTCGATAAAAGTAGATTCCTGCTTAATTGTGACGCATCGGTCTTTTGCGCAATTTTTGGAACAATGATGGAACCTTCAAAGACTGCATGTGATTTATCATCTGCCAAGGATTTATTAATTTGATCTAAAAATCCATTAGGACCGTTAAATTGCATTGTTGTATAAGTAGCTATTTGATCGTTATTTTTTGTTATTTGTATTCCTTTTATATTTGTTTTGGCATTTCCATCTAATTGATTAATACGTATTTCAAATCTTGCATAATTAAACTTGAAATGTAGTGATCCTAGACTATATTCACTATTGGTCTTTTGAATTACATTTAAAGAATTTAATAAATTAGATTTCCTTTCTCCATAAGAAACTACACCATGATTAACCAAAGTATTTTCTTCTAAACACAAATAGGTTGATTGAGATAGTGAAGAATTTTTGTTTCCGAGATTAATTTGTATTAAATCGACTTTAGAATTCTTTTCAAAGAATAAAATAAGTGTTTTAGCATTAAAAGAGTCGGGTGAAGATGCACTAAATATCTCAAGAGGAGGAATTTTATTACCAGAAATATTTAAACCTAAGATGTTTTCTTTAGAACTTAAACAATGATTTAGTAGGTCACTCCAATGATCATTCTGATCAGAATTAGATATATTTTTTTTTATATAGTCTACTATTTCTATATCTTTTAATTTTTTTATTGAATAGTTTTCTTTTTCTAAATTGATTGAGTTATTCTCTCCGATGATCAATCTAATTATATTTTGAGAGGCTTTTTTATATGGGAGATTAACTTTAGATTCTTTATTCTTATTTGAATGGTCTAAAAAACTTGAAAATTTAGATTTATTTGAAAGTCTCCAGTATTCACTTTTGATATTTGGTAACGGATTTAATTTTAATTTATCAAGACAAATTTTTTGTATCTCAGATGGATTACTAATTAATTCATTCTTTTTGATTTCTTCAATGATTTGCATTGATTTATTGCTCTTTTATAAAATTATCAGTCCATTCATATCCATTTTTCTCAAGTTCTAGGGCAAGATCACTTTCTCCAGTTTTTATTATTTGACCGTCTGCCATTACATGAACATAATCGGGCTGTATTTCATCTAATAACCTTTGATAGTGTGTGATTAAGATGATTCCTGTTTGTTCATTAGATATCTTCTTTATACCTGAGGCAACTACTCTCAGTGCATCAATATCTAAACCTGAGTCGGTTTCATCCAAAATTGCAATTTTTGGTTCTAATAATGCCATTTGTAATATTTCATTCCTTTTCTTTTCCCCACCTGAAAATCCTTGATTAATACTCCTCGATAAAAAAGCAGAATCCATTTTGACTAAGTCAAGTTTTTCTTTTACTAAGTCTTCAAAATCAAAAGTATCAAGTTCTTCTTTATTAAGAAATTTTCTTCTTGCATTTGTAGCAACTCTAAGAAATTCTAGATTACTTACTCCAGGAATTTCGATTGGATATTGAAAACCAAGGAAAATTCCAGATTGAGCTCTCTCCTCTGGTTCTAAAGACTGAATATCATTCCCCGTAAATTTTATTTCGCCTTTAGTTATTTTGTATGATGGATGACCCGCAATAATCTTGGAAAGAGTACTTTTGCCACATCCATTTCTTCCCATGATTGCGTGAATTTCGCCAGGATTAACTGAAATGGTTACCCCTTTTAAAATAGGAAGATTTTCGATAGATGCAAAAAGATTATTTACTTCTAATATTGGATCTAATTCTTTCGTTTTGCTTTGCATCACACTTTAGAAAATAATTGATTATCCTACTGAACCTTCTAATTTGAGGGCAAGCAGTTTATCAGCTTCAGCCGCAAATTCCATTGGCAGTTGATTAAATACATCTCTACAAAAGCCACTAACCATCATTGATACAGCCTCTTCAAATTCAATTCCTCTACTTTGCAAATAAAAGAGTTGATCTTCAGAAATTCTGCATGTACTTGCTTCATGCTCAATTTCTGAATTTGGTTGTTGAGATTGAATATAAGGAAATGTATTCGCAGCAGCTTGATCACCTATTAACATTGAATCACATTGACTATAATTTCTTGATCCAGAAGCTTTCGAACCCATTTTTACAAGACCTCTGTAACTATTAATTGAATTGCCAGCACTAATTCCTTTACTAACTATTGTTGATTTAGTTCTAGGACCGATGTGAATCATTTTTGTACCTGTATCGGCTTGTTGAAGGTTATTAGTAAGAGCTACAGAATAAAATTCTCCTACCGATTCTTCTCCTAAAAGAATACAGCTAGGATATTTCCATGTAATCGCAGAGCCTGTTTCAACTTGGGACCAGCTTATTTTACTTCTCTTACCTAAACATTTCCCCCTTTTGGTGACAAAATTAAAGATTCCTCCAACGCCTTCTTCATTCCCAGCATACCAATTTTGCACTGTTGAATATTTAATTGAGGCGTCGTCTAAGGCAATAAGTTCAACCACCGCTGCGTGAAGAGTATTCGTATCAAACATTGGAGCTGTACATCCTTCAAGGTAGCTAACGGAGCTGGATTCTTCTGCGATAATTAAAGTTCTTTCAAACTGACCAGAATCCCCACTATTGATTCTAAAATATGATGAGAGATCCATCGGACATTTAACTCCTTTTGGAATGTAAACGAATGAACCATCACTAAAAACAGCAGAGTTTAATGCAGCAAAGTAGTTATCATTAGACGGAACAACAGAACCTAAATATTTTTCTATTAAATTCGAGTAATCTTTGACTGCTTCACTTATAGAGCAAAATATTACTCCATGCTCCGCAAGTTCTTTTCGGAAGGTTGTTGCAATAGATACGCTGTCGAATACTGCATCAACAGCAACATTTGTAAGTTTTTTTTGTTCAGTAAGAGGAATTCCTAATTTATCAAAAGTTTCTAGTAGCTTGGGATCAACTTCATCTAAGCTAGAAATCTTTTCTTTTTGTTTGGGTGCAGAATAGTAAATTATATCTTGATAATCAATCTTTTTGTAACCTAGGTCTGCCCAGTTTGGCTCCTCCATTTTTTGCCATTTCCGAAAGGCATTAATTCTGAAATTAAGAAGATATTGAGGCTCTTCTTTTTTTTCTGAAATTAATCGAATTGTATCTTCATTTAGACCTTTGGAAATCTTTTCAGTTTCGATATCGGTAACGAAACCATATTTGTATGGTTCAGTTACGACATCTTTAACTAAATTTTCACTTACCATAATTTCTATAAATTAATTTATTACAATTAGTTTTCTATACTTTAGCTAAATATATGCTTAATATTGAGTTTTTATCTTTAATTAAATTAAAAAATTAATGTCTAATCAAACAAATTCTTTTCCAAGTCCGTTAAGCGATGAGATCGTTAAAAATATAGATCAACTGAATTTGCCAATAATTAAAAAGCATCATGTTAGATTGCTCGCCCATTGTCTTGAAATCTTCAAGGAAATTGGTAAAGATGAAAAATCTTTCTTTGAAGAAGATGAACTTCTTAAGAAATGGTGTGCAAAAAAATCCCAGAAGTTTAATGACAAAAATTTTAATCAACTTTTTTATGAACAAATGTCTTCTGCTGCAAAAAAAATAAACTTTTTTTCTAAGAGTATTGAAAAAAATTTCAAAGAATTGGATCTTGAGGATTTAATCACTTTAGTTGAACAAAATCAGGAGAATTAATATGAAGCGATCCCGAAGAAAAAATATATTTTTGTTGAGTTCTTAACAATTCAAGGTAATAAAATTTAAAAAAACAGAAAATTAATTTACAAGTTATAGATTTCTAGATTTCATTAAAATACACTTATACCAGTTACTTATAAGAAAATTGTAAAATTTAAAAACTTGAAAGTAGTCAGAAGATCCTGACGACTGCCTATAATGTCACCCAAACTGCAAAAAAAAAGAACATACTAATCCCATGCAATTTATGGAGTTTTAAAAGTGGTTGATGGGATCAGGAATAAAGAATATCTACTTAGTCTAACCCTCAGACAACTGCGTCAAGAAGCTAGTAAATTATCTGTCCCACTATACAGTAGAAAGACAAAAGCTGTACTTATTGATCTCATTGATAAATATCAAAAAAATGCTAATCAAATCTTAACTAAAAATACTTCTCCAAAAATTTCTAAACTTATAACTCAACCAGTAAAAGAAGAAGTTAATACAAAATTAGTATTTTTGCCCAGAGATCCAGAATGGGCATATGTATTTTGGCAAATCTCAGAAAGTGATAGAGATAAAGCTCAGTCTTTAGGTGCTAATAAATTATGTCTACGTTTATATGATGCCTCAGGTATTGGTGAAGGAAATCTAAATCAGGGTACTTTAAGAGAAATTGCTGTAGATAGTTATAGTACTGAATGGTATTTGCCCATTCCTCTAGCTGATAGGGACTATAAAGTTGAATTGGGTTACAAATACGGCTTTAAATGGATGTCATTAGCTTTTTCCTCTGTAAGCCATGTACCAGGTACTCAGCCTTCAGAGCAGATTCTAGATAAATTTGTTCCTTTTAATTTAGACACTCCTGTATCATCTGAGACTCCTTCAATTATGCAAAAAACCTCACAGGTACAAGAAAATAATGATTTGCATGAGCGCTTATACCATGCAGCAACTAGTTTTCCTACAAAAAGAAAAGTAGGTTCTGAAGAATTTATGGAAAATATGAATTCAACAAAATTTAACTCAAATCTCACCGATTCTGGTGCAGGGCAATGGTCTTCAGGCTTGAATGAATCTGGTAGTGGAGTAGTTAAAAATAAATCTTTTTGGTTAGTTGCCGATTCGGAATTAATTGTTTACGGAGCAACAGATCCATCTGCCAAATTAACTATTGGTGAAGAAGAAGTTCCTTTGGCTGCCGACGGTACTTTTAGACTTCAAGTTCCTTTTAGGGATGGTTCTCAGAAATATGAAATTAAAGCCGTTGATGCTTCTGGTGATCAAGAAAAAAGTATAACAATGAAATTTGATAGAGTTACTCCTCTTGATGATACAAATGAGAAAAATAATGCTGAGACAGAATGGTTTTGAATAAATAAATTAATGCTAAAAAAAATTGTTGCTCTTACCCCTTTATTTGGAGCTTTAAGTTTCCCATTAATAGTTCCTATTACTATTTCTAAATTTGGAATCAATTATGGAATTCTAAGTGCATTAGTTATTTCCTCCTTATGGTTTATCGCTATGTTAAGAACATCCGAAATGCCGCATTAATTTAGTTAGATTTTTTTAAGCTTTATAGAAATCATGTCTGAAGTTAATGTTATTAATATAAAAAATCCTTTTGTAGATCAGAAACCAGGCACTTCGGGTTTGAGAAAAAGTACTTTAAGGTTTCAAGAAGAGCATTACTTAGAAATATTTATAGAGGCAATTTTTAAATCAATTAATAATTTGAGAGGATCAACTTTGGTTGTTGGTGGGGATGGTAGATATGGGAATATTGAAGCAATCAAGAAGATTATCCAAATATGCGTAGCTCATAAAGTTGGAAAAGTTATTATTCCAAAAAATGGTTTATTATCTACACCTGCGACATCTCACTTGATTAGAAAAGAGGGAGCTATTGGAGGAATTATTCTTTCAGCGAGTCATAATCCTGGTGGTATTGAAGGGGATTTCGGAGTTAAATTAAATACTGCTAATGGTGGACCTGCTGCCGAGTCAATTACAAATCAAATATTTCAATGTTCTCAATCACTTAAGAGTTACAAAATTAGAAATGTTAACATTCCAGACTTAGATAAGTTAGGTATATACTCGTTTGGTGAAACTTCAATAGAAATAATTGATGGATTAAAGGATTATTCAGATTTAATGGAGAATATTTTTGATTTAGATCAAATAAGTGATTTTCTGAAAAAGGATTTCTCTTTAATTTTTGATGCAATGAATGCAGTTACTGGTCCATATGCAAAAAATATTTTTGTTGAAAAAATGGGTCTTGTAGATGACTGTGTCATGAATGGCATACCTCTAGAGGATTTTGGAGGTTTACATCCTGATCCAAATCTGACTTATGCGTCTAAATTGGCAGACTTGTTATTAGTTCAAAAAGCCTATAGTTTTGGAGCTGCATGTGATGGTGATGGCGACAGAAATATGATCTTAGGTAAGGGATGTTTTGTAAATCCGAGTGATAGTCTGGCAGTTATTACCGCTAATACAAATTGTGTACCAGGATATAAAGATGGTATTGCTGGTGTTGCACGATCCATGCCTACGAGTTCAGCAGTAGACTTTGTTGCTCGTGCTTTAAATATTTCTTGTTTTGAAACACCAACTGGATGGAAATTTTTTGGAAATCTTTTAGATTCTAATTTAATTACAATTTGTGGAGAGGAAAGTTTCGGAACTGGTAGTAATCATGTCAGAGAAAAAGATGGCTTATGGGCGGTTTTATATTGGTTACAAATTTTAGCTGTGAAAAATTGTTCAGTTAGTGAATTAATTCAAAACCACTGGAAACAATACGGAAGAAATTATTATTCAAGGCATGATTATGAGGCTATTCCTTCGGCTATTGCAAATCAAATATTTAATAATTTATCTTCTATGCTTCCAAGTTTAAAAGACAATAAGTTTGCTGGAAATCTTGTAAAACACGCAGATAACTTTTCATATTTAGATCCAGTAGATAATACAATTAGTAAAAATCAGGGGTTAAGAATTATACTTGAGGACAGTAGCAGAGTAATTTTACGTTTATCAGGTACTGGTACAAAAGGTTCAACTTTAAGACTATATTTTGAAAAATTTGCAAGTTCTCAACATAATTTAAGTTTAAATCCTCAAATAGCTTTGAAAGATTTAATTTATAATTTAGATCATTTATTAAACATTTCAAAACTTACCAAAATGGAAAAACCTACTGTTATTACATAATTTTCAAAAATGATTTATTCGTTAGATTAAAAAAATGGAGTCAGATAATTTATTTAGCAATACTTATCGAATACAAAGTAACGCTCCATTAGCGGATATATTAAGACCAAAAACTTTAGATGATTTTTTCGGTCAAGAATCCATCTTAGGACATAATTCTTTATTAAGAAATGCAATTTTGAATGATAAGTTAGGGAATATAATTTTTTCTGGGCCGCCTGGTGTAGGTAAAACAACTTTAATTGAGATTATATCTTCTAATACTCGTTCCTCATTAATAAAGTTGAATGCTGTTTTGTCTAATATCAAGGAGTTAAGAACTGAGATTATTAATGCGAAGGAAAGGTTACTTAGTTCAAATAGGAAAACAATTTTATTTATTGATGAGGTACATAGATTCACCTCAGTCCAACAAGATGCTTTATTGCCCTCAATTGAAAATGGCACCATTACTTTTATTGGTGCTACAACAGAAAATCCTTTCTTTGCCGTTAATAAAGCTCTAATTAGTAGAGCTCGTATTTTCTCATTACTTCCTTTAAATAAAAATGATTTGAGGAAAATAATTGATAAAGTAATAAAGTATTACTCGTGCCTTAAAGATTCCAGAGTTATTGAAATAAAAGAAGAGGCAATAAATCATTTAATAAAATTTTCTGGAGGGGATGCGAGGAATCTTATAAACGCTTTAGAGTTGAGTATAAGTATTACAAAAGAAAATAAAGAAAACATAGTTGTTATTGATCTTCCAATTGCTGAAGATTCAATCCAAAAGAAAAATATTGTATATGACAAAAATGGACAAAACCATTTTGATGTTATTAGTGCATTTATAAAATCTATTAGAGGTTCAAACCCAGATGCGACTTTATATTGGCTTGCCTATATGGTTGAGGCTGGTGAAGATCCAAATTTTATCTTTCGAAGACTTTTAATTTCTGCTTCTGAGGATATAGGTCTTGCAGACCCCAATGCAATAGTTGTAGTGCAGTCTTGTTGTGATGCTTTTGATCGAGTTGGTTTCCCTGAAGGATTATTTTTTCTTTCTCAAGCTTCTTTATACTTAGCAATTTCTCAAAAGAGTAATAGCACTAAATCAATTTTTAAAGCCGTAGAAGCCATCAAGGCTACTAATGTATCGTTAGTTCCCAATCACCTGAAAAATAATGCTAGTAATTACTTAAATCCACATAATTATCAAGGGAACTGGTTGCAACAAGAATATCTGCCAAAAGATTTAAAAGGAATGAAGTTTTGGAAACCAAAAAATTCTGGATGGGAAAAAAATAGATATGAAGATTTACATAAAAAACAAAAAAGTTAGACCATTTTTGAGCTGCAAATAATCTTAGGTATAAAGCGAGAGGTATCTTTATAAGCTAAAGAGATAGTCCATTTATATAAATTAATTTGAGTAAATTTTAACTTCAGTTTCTTCTTTTTATGAAGTAAGATTTTGTCATTTTCAGAATATTGCCATTCCTTTATGTCTTCAGCTAACTTGCCATTATCCCATTTTATGGCGGCCTCAACTGCACACCATTGATTCAAAATGGTGTTTTTACATGCTTCGCTAGTAGTATTTGAAATATTTGATTTGAAGAA
Organism: Prochlorococcus sp. AG-335-A05; assembly: GCA_003282425.1. Classification (GTDB taxonomy): domain Bacteria; phylum Cyanobacteriota; class Cyanobacteriia; order PCC-6307; family Cyanobiaceae; genus Prochlorococcus_A. Next base: position 76,692 of record QBZF01000001.1, read on the forward strand.
ATATTTTTTCGCTAATTTTGCATAATTGAAATCTCTATCAAGCCTCTCAATATCAATCCCAATTTTTTTTTCATGCCAAACTAATATAATTGCATCCTTGCAATGACTTAAACTACAATACCCCATCCCTTTTGGTAATTCAGGAGGTTCTCCTGGATTTGCAATTAAGGGCACCTCTAATGGATTTAAATTGAAAAGATTTCCCAAACATTGTCTTGTATAAGCTCTGCTTTCTAAAAAAATATTTGCTCTAGGTCTAGAAAGCTTTTTTGCGATTTCAAGTTCTTTCTTAGTTGCGACATCTTGTACACCTTTTATCTCATGAAACCAAATTTTTGGTATTTTATATTCATAGTTATTTAATAATGTCAATGGCTCTTAAGGTTGGCGATAAAGCACCAGAATTTATTTTAAAAGACTCTTTTGAAAAAGATGTATCTTTAAAAGATTTTAAAGGTAAAAGAATAATACTATATTTTTATCCAAAAGATAATACTCCAGGATGTACTAAAGAGGCTTGCAATTTTAAAGAAAATTGGGATTTACTTAAGAAAAATAACTTTGTAGTTCTTGGAATTAGTAAAGATAGTGCTTCTTCACATCAGAAATTCATAGAAAAATTTAACTTACCTTTTGTTCTCTTGACTGACCCTGAACCTTATAAAACCTCTTCTGATTATGATAGTTATGGCCTTAAAAAATTTATGGGAAAGGAATATATGGGAATGATGAGAAATACTTTTTTAATTGATGTTGATGGTAAAGTTGAAAAAATCTACTTTAAGGTTAAAGCAGCTATTATGGCAGACCATATTATTTCAGATTTAGGATTAAGGTAAATATTCTAATGATTGTAGTGTGTGATCATACCTTGCATAACTAAATTTGGGGCTATAATTATTTCTTCTTTCTTTTGCTTTAATAGACTACCAATTAATTCAGAGTCGCCTCCGCACATAATCAAAATATCCTTAGTAGGGTTAAATGATAAATTAATAACACCCATTAGAGAGTTAGATACGCCTTTTAGCATTGAATCTTCTGTATTAATTAAAAAATCTTGAAGAGGAATAACATACTTTTTAGGAGCTTTGAGATTCTTGGTGTATTTCTCCATAGATCTTAGCTGTGTCAGAAAACCAGGTGTTATTTGCCCACCGATAATAGAGCCTTGTGCAGTTAACTTCGTCAGAGACAAAGTTGTTCCGCAATCTGCTATTAATAGTTCTTTTCTGAATGGGTTCTCTATTATTTTTAAAGCTTCCAAGCAACCAAGAGCTCTATCAACCCCAAAATGATTCGGAAGGTTTTTTAATTTAATATCTTCAGTTGAGATTCTATTTTCTTGCTTAAGAGACAAATTTGGTAATTTCCCTACTGATGCCCAAATTAAATTATTTAAATTGATATTTTGAGGCACATTATTATTTTTTTGTGTGTGAAAAAACTTATACTTTGTTTGTAAATTTTCTGCCCAGTGAAGCCTGCTATTGCCAACTAAAAGGAAATTAATATCAGCGATCATAGTCCTGAAAGAAAAATTTAATTTTCAGTATGAATTCCACATTCTTGCTTCATTCCGCCAAATCTTGTTGTCCTGCCTTCGTTATCAATACTTTCAGGAGAACTGGAATGCCAATCTCCAACAGTTGAATAACCTTTTGAGAAAAGTGGATGTGACGGTAATTGATTTTCTTTCATGTAATAAAAAATATCTTTGTTTTTCCAGTTGAGTAAGGGCCTTAAAGCAAGTCGTTTGCGTATTACGTCAACAAAATTCATTTTATTCCTATTATTCGTTTGCTCCGATCTCACACCGCTAGCCCAGCAGATTATGTCGTGTTTATCTAAAGCATTTTCTAAAGGTTTAATTTTTCTTATGTCATGGTATTTATCTAAATCACTAGATTCATTAGTTTCCCAAAGTTTTCCATAAAGGGATTCCATTCTTGCTGGAGATAGTTCACTTTGTAAAACCTCTACTTCTAAAGAAAAATCATTAATTAGTCTCTCTGCATACTTATATGTCTCTGAGGGTAAGTAACCTGTATCTATCCAAAAAATTTTAATTTTTTTTTCTAGTGAGTATTGATGCACCATATGTAAAATAACTGATGACTGTATCCCAAAGCTTGTTGTAATAGCAAAGTGGTTATCAAAATTTTTATAACCCCATAATATTATTTCTTTGGGAGTCATATCTTTCAATTTTTTATTATGTCCTTCTAAATTAAGTTGAATACTTTCTAGCGATTTCTTAATCATTATAAAAGGTAGTTAGGGATTAGAGGTTATTTCGCTCAGTTTGAATATTATTCGTTTAATTTAATAATACATTTAGGTTTAACAATATATCCTTCATGAAATCAATAAAAAAACCAATAGTAATAGTTGGCGCAGGTTTTGGAGGTATGACTGTCGCTTCAAACTTAAAAAGACTTAATCCTTCTTTGCCAATCTTAGTCGTTGATTCTGAAGCAAAGTTTATCTTTAAACCTTTAATGTATGAAGTTTTAAGCGAAGAATTATCAATGTGGGAGACTGCTCCTGAATTTTTAAATATATTTTCAAATTTAGGTATTACTTTTCTAAGAAATTGTTTAACTAAAATTAGATTTGATGAAAAGATTCTCGAATTTAGCGATGATTTAAATATAGGTTATGAATGTTTGATTATTTGTACCGGATCCTTATCTAATAATTTTTCAGTTAAAGGTGTGGATGAAAATTGTTATTTTTTTAATAATTTAAATGACCTTAAAAAATTAAAGTCGTTTTTACAAAAATTTCAGAATGATAAAATAAAGAAAAACCTATTTGTAATTGGAGCTGGTCCCTCTGGTGTAGAGATCGCATGCAAAATTAATGATATATATAAAAATAAATTTGATATAAGTATTGTTGAAAGGTCTAATGAAATTTTAGGTCGAAATAAGATTTTTAATCGAGAAGAAGCGGAGAAAGCTTTAGAAAGAAGAAAAATAAATGTTCTTTTAAATTCAACTGTGCAAGAAATTTCTGATCAAAAAATTAGTATTTTGGATGATTCTGAGATTAAAGACTTAGATCAAGATGTTGTGATCTGGACTGCTGGGGTTAAACCTAACCTTCCATACATTGACGAACAAGTCATACAAAAAGACGGAAGAATTCTCGTAAATGAAAATTTTCAGATAGATAATTGTGTAAACTCTTTTGCTATTGGAGATATTTCAATCATTAAAGGTATGGAGGATTTGCCTTTGACCGCTCAAGTTGCAATGCAACAAGGAAATCATCTTGCTAAAAATATCGAATTACTCTTTCAAGAAAAAGAGCTTTTACCTTTTAATTTTGAGGACAATGGTGAAATGATTAGTTTAGGAATTGGCGAAGCATCCATATCTGCTTTAGGTGTAACTTTATCGGGTAAATTAGCATTTGATGTAAGAAGATTGATTTATGCTTCAAAAATGCCTGATACTAGTAAACGCTTAAAATCTACGGCTTCTTGGTTATTTCAAAAAAAATCTACTATAAATAACTTTATTAATAAAAAACCATAAACAAGTTTAAACTTTTGTGGCCTTTTGTTTATAGGTATATTGAGTTAAATAAGTTTGATATGAATCTGATTTCTTTTTTTAGTAATAATTTAGATGCACTAATTACAGTATTAGTTTTATTTCTGTCATTGATTTTATTTATAAGAAATACTATAGCCCCTGAATTAACTGGTATATTATGCGTTGGAATATTTATTGTCACTGGAGTTCTAACCCCTGAAAAAGCCTTATCTGGATTTGGAAGCCCATCTTTAATCACTTTGATGGGTTTATTTGCAGTCTCATCTGCATTATTTAAAAGTGGTGCGTTAGACAGAGTAAGGGAACTTATATCTTCTGAAAATATTAAAACGCCTAGAAAATTAATTTTACTTATAACTTTTTTAATAGCTCCAATATCAGGAATAGTTCCTAATACGCCAGTTGTAGCATCCCTTTTGCCTTTAATTGAAGGCTGGTGTGAACGACGAAATATTTCACCTTCCAAAGTCCTTTTACCTTTATCTTTTGCAACTCTATTAGGAGGAACACTTACATTATTAGGTAGCTCAGTAAATCTGCTAGTAAGTGATATTAGTCAGCAATTAGGCTATGGATCTCTTGAATTATTTAGCTTGACTTCAATAGGGATTCCAGTTTGGTTAATAGGCACAACATATATGATCTTAGTCTCTGACGTTCTTTTGCCTGATAGAGGAAGAAATAAAGATTTTATTAAAAATGGTAATATGAACATCTATTTTACAGAAGTTACGATTCCTTCTTCCTCTGAATTAGTTGGCCAATCAGTAAGAAATAGTAGATTGCAAAGAAGATTTGATGTTGATGTTCTTGAGTTGCAAAGAAACGGAAAAGTAATATTACCTCCTCTTGCAGATCGCAAATTTGAGCCTGAAGATAGATTGATAGTACGTGTTACGAGGGCGGATTTATTGCGATTACAACAAGAACATACAATTTTGTTAGCTGAAAATAAGAGATCTATTGTCGGCACAAATCTTCTATCCACTGAAGAAGGTACCAAAACTTTCGAGGCTTTGCTCCCTTCAGGATCAACTTTAGCAGGAGCAAGCTTGAGAGAACTTAGATTTAGGCAACGCCATAATGCGACAGTTTTAGCCCTTAGAAGAGGACAACAAACTGTTCAGGAAAGATTAGGTCAAGCCGTTTTAAGAGCAGGAGATGTTTTGTTACTTCAGGCACCTTTAGACTCAATAAGAGGTCTTCAAGCAAGTAATGACTTATTAATTTTGGATCAATTTGAAGATGATTTACCATTTTTAATTAGAAAACCAATTGCAATTGCAATTGCAATTGGTATGGTTATCTTGCCTTCTCTAACTAATATTCCATTAGTAGGGTCAGTTCTTTTAGCAGTTATAGCGATGGTAGCTTTTGGATGTTTGCGTCCTGCAGAAATACAAAGGTCAATTAGGTTAGATATTATTTTATTATTAGGTTCACTATCAAGCTTCAGTGTGGCTATGCAAGTCACTGGATTGGCAGATCTAATAGCCATAAATTTGGATTTTGTCCTAAGTGGAATGCCACTCTATTTTGCTTTAATAGTAATTTTTATATCTACTGTAATACTTACTCAATTTATAAGTAACGCTGCTTCTGTCGCGCTGATATTGCCCGTAGCTATTCAGTTTTCAAGCGTTCTAGGGATCTCGCCAAATGCCCTGATAATGCTTGTATTGTTCGGTGCAAGTCAATCATTCTTAACTCCAATGGGTTATCAAACAAATTTAATGGTTTATGGACCTGGAAGATATAGATTTTTTGATATTGCAAAATATGGAGCGGGTTTAACATTTATAATGTCTTTGATTGTTCCAGCTTTGATAATTTTAAATTTTAAATAAATAAATAAAGTGAAAATAAAGAACGTTGTCTATAAATTAAAAGAAATATACAGAAAGTTATCTGTACCTCAATTCACAATTGTCACAGGTTTAATTATTATTATTTTTGGAACCTTTATTTTAAGTTCCCCATTATGTTCTTCATCGGATGTGGGTCTTTGGGAGGCATTCTTTACGTCTACTTCTGCAATAACCGTTACTGGATTAACTATCATTGATGTAGGGGTTGATTTGAATATTTTTGGGCAAATTTTCTTGGCTTTAATGCTTTTATCAGGTGGTTTAGGCTTAATGGCTATTACAACTTTCTTACAGGGATTTGTTGTGAAAGGGACTCAGCTTAGAACTAGATTGGATAAAGGCAAGACTCTTGACGAATTTGGGGTTGGTGGAATTGGTAGAACTTTTCAAAGCATCGCTATTACTGCCACTTCTATTATTTCTTTTGGAGCGATAGTATTATATTTTTTCGGGTTTTTAGAAATTCAAAATAATTGGCAAAGATTATGGTCTGCAATTTTTCATAGCATCTCTGCATATAACAATGCAGGTTTTTCTTTATGGTCTAACAGCCTCCAAGATTATCGATCTAATTTTGTTGTTAATGTTGTATTTATTTTTTTAATTGTGATGGGAGGACTTGGTTGGAGAGTTATTGACGATATATGGAGTAATAGAAAAAATCTTTCATATAAAAAATTAAGTCTTCATTCTAGATTAGTAATTAGGACAAGTTTTTCCTTAATAATTTTTGGATCATTAGGTTTTTTCGTAACAGAGACATTATTAAATAGTCAATTTTTTAGTGATCTAAATTTCTTTGAGAAAATTTTATCATCTATTTTCGAGACTGTGAGTGCAAGAACAGCGGGATTTACAAATTTTCCAATATCTTTAAACTCAATATCAGATACTGGTCTCTTACTATTAATGACTTTGATGTTTATTGGAGCTAGCACCGGTGGTACTGGTGGGGGAATCAAAACTACAACATTTATTGCCTTAATGGCAGCAACTAGATCAACGTTAAGGGGACAAAAAGATGTAATTATTAGTAATAGATTAATTTCAGATAAGGTTATTTTGAAAGCAGTTGGAATAACTGTTGGCTCTTTACTTTTTGTTCTCTTGATGGCTATGTTATTAAGTACTACGAATACTTTTATTAAAAAAGAATCATTTACATTTCTAGAAATTCTTTTCACATGTATTTCTGCATTTGCAACTGTAGGTTTTGATATCGGTTTAACAGCAAAATTAAATCATTTTGGTCAATTTATTTTAGTTATTGGTATGTTTGTGGGAAGACTTGGGATTCTTTTGCTTTTAAGTGCTCTGTGGCAGGCTCTATATAAGAGTAGAATAGAAAAACAAAAAAGAATTGGCTATCCAAAAGCTGATCTTTATGTTTAGCCTTTACTAATATTTATTATGGCTGATTGGTGGCAATGGTCTCAACAAAAAGAAGAGCAAGCTCTAACTTTCGCAGTTGTAGGAGTTGGTAGATTTGGAACAGCTGTTTGTAGAGAACTTATAAGTAATGGCGTAGATGTTTTAGCTGCAGACGCTTCTGAGAAGGCAATTGATGATTTAAGACAATTAGAACCTTCTATTGAAGCGAGAGTAATAGATTGTACTGATGAGGAATCAATGAAGGAATCAGGTATCTTAGAGATGAATACAGTTGTGGTAGGTATTAGTGAGCCTATTGAAGCAAGTATTACCACTACTCTTATTGCTAAGGATAGTGAAGGAACAAAAGTAAAAAGAGTAATTGCAAGAGCCACGAGTGATTTGCATGAAAAAATGTTAAAAAGAGTAGGTGCTGATAAGGTCGTTTTCCCTTCTAGAATGCAAGGTGAAAGGTTAGGTTTAGAACTTGTTAGACCAAATCTAATTGAAAGATTGGAATTGGATAATCAAACTGGAATAGATGAATTAACAGTTCCAGAAGAATTTATTGGTAGATCTTTGAGGGATTTAAATTTAAGAAAAAACTATTTAGTTAATGTTCTTGCTGCTGGTCCTCCAGAACAATTAACAGTAAATCCTCCTGCAAAATATATTCTTGAGAGAGGAAATATTTTGGTAGTTATGGGGAAAACTTTAGATTTACAAAAATTACCTCAAAATTAATTATTTATTCTCGGATTTTTTGGTATATCTAATCCTTTGAGGAGCCCCTTTTAATCTTTTTATACTTTGTCTTTCTAATGTATCCCGGAAATTCTCGGTATTAATTGTAGTATCTGATGTTTGTGATTTTGATTCTCTTTTGAGATGATTTTTAATTCCTTGCTGAATTAATACCTTGGCCATATTGCTGACAGTTCTTGATTCGTTCTCAGCTAAAATATTTAGTTGTTCACAAATCAATTCTGGAAGAACTACTTGTATTCTAGGGGATTTTGGCTTTCCATTAGTTGAGTTTTGGCGGGTTGCCATTAGTCAAACTGAATAACTGTTACTTATAAGTATACACAGTTAGTCAAGGGTAGTATCTTTGTGTATATTAATAGAAAGGATATAAGCCTTTGATTAATTTGTTCCTTGTGTAAATTATGAAAAATTCAAGAAATCTTGATTCTTCTCAAAGATCAACAATTGATAAAAAGAAAAAAAAATTAATACAGTCTGAGTCTTTAAGTAACGAGAATTGTGATGTATTAGTATCAGCAGTGATCAGTCCGTATTTGTTGACACATCTGCATCAAATTTTGCAACGTTCTGAATATTATGCTCAGAAAGATGGAAGGATATCTCATGCTGCTAATTTTGCAAAGCTTAGGAAAGTTCTATGTTTAGATGCAAGAAGTATGGCAGATGCCTCAGCCAAAGAAATAAAAGATACTGATCATGATTTTTCTATAAATAAAAATAATGAACAAAATGTAGCTTAAGGGAATAGTCTATAGATATCAATTAATAGAAACTGATGACTAGTAATGTTGAAAAACTCTACAATTTAATAGCTGATGATTCAAGAAAAAAACAAAATTTATTTTTGATGGCTCTTAACAATCCAAAATCAGCTCTTGAAAAAATTTGCGAGATTGGTAGAGAAGTAGATATTCAGGTTACTAAAGAAGAGGTAATAGAGTATTTGTCGACTGTTGATGACGAAGCAACTAAATTATGGTTGATCAAGGCTCGAGGAGGTCTTTAGCAAAAGATTTTGCGTAGTTTCTTCTTTTAATGTTGGAGTTTTTCTTCTGTTATAACCTCCACCACCAGCCAATGTCCAAAAAAACCAGTAACTTGGAATTGCCAATGCTGCAGCTATGAAAATTACCACGATTTGTTCTATTCTTTTCATATAACAATTTTATTCCACAAAAATTTTTTTAGTAAAAAGTCTCTAGGTTTGTAAATTCAATTTTTTTAAAGTGATTAGATTTGATAATGTAAGTAAAATTTACTCTACTGATGTTGTTCTAAAAAATATTAATTGGGAAATTAAAAAGGGAGAAAAGATTGGCTTAGTTGGTTCTAATGGAGCAGGTAAATCTACTCAGTTTAAGATCTTAATTGGAGAGGAGGATCAAACAAGTGGACTTGTTCTTAAAGAAGGAAGTCCCAAAATTTCTCACTTAAAACAGGAATTAGATTGTAATTTAAATCAAACAGTCAGAGAAGAATTAGAAAGTTCTTTTAAAGATATTCAAGTAGTTTCAAATAAACTTCTAGAGATTGAAAATGAAATGAAATTTTTAGAAACTAGTAAAGACTCTGAAAAACTTGATCATCTTGTAAATCAACTAGCCAAATTTCAAGAAAAGTTTGAAGTTTTAGGTGGCTACCAAATGAAGGCAGAAGTAGAGAAGATACTGCCAAAACTAGGTTTTTCTCAGGATGATGCAAACAAATTGGTAGGTAATTTTTCTGGGGGTTGGCAAATGAAAGTTGCTCTTGGAAAAATTATTTTGCAAAAACCTGATTTACTTTTACTCGATGAGCCAACTAATCATTTAGATTTGGAAACAATTTTTTGGCTAGAAGAATATTTAATATCTCTAAAAATATCAATCATATTAATTAGTCATGATCGATATTTTTTAGATAAACTATGTAAAAAGATTATTTTTATTGAAAGAGGAATTTCTGAAACATATAATGGTAATTATTCTTTTTTTATTGAACAAAAGTCTTTAAATGAAGCAACTCAAAGTAAAGCTTTTGAGTTGCAGCAAAAAGAGATCGAAACACAAAAAAAGTATATTGAAAGATTTCGAGCTAGTGCGACAAGGAGTACACAGGCTAAAAGTAGGGAGAAGCAATTAAAAAAGATTGTAAAAATTGATGCACCTATTTCAAGACTAAAAGGTCCTTCTTTTAATTTTCCTGAATGTCCGCGTTCTGGTAAATTAGTTCTTCAAATTAAGAATTTATCTCATAGTTTTGAAGAAAAAATACTATTATTTGATGTCAATTTAAAGGTTTCTGCGGGAGAAAAAATAGCAATTTTAGGTCCTAATGGATGTGGTAAATCTACTTTGTTAAAGTTGATTATGAAAAAAATAGAACCTGAAATAGGAGAAGTTAATTTAGGTAAACATAATATAATTACAAGTTATTATGAGCAAAATCAGGCTGCAGCACTTGCTATTGACAAACAGGTTATTGATTTAATATATTCAAAAGCACCAGATTGGTCTCAACAAAAAGTAAGGACATTCTTAGGAAGTTTTGGCTTTCATAATGATGCTGTTTTTAAACATGTTCAACAACTTAGTGGTGGCGAAAAAGCTAGATTAGCATTTGCTTTGATGATAATGAATCCAAGCAATTTTTTACTACTTGATGAACCTACAAATCATTTAGATTTACAATCGAAGGAGAATTTGGAACTAGCAATAAATAATTATAAGGGAACAGTATTTATTATTTCGCATGATAGATATTTTATTTCTAAAGTTGCGAATAGAATTATTGAAATTAAAGACTCTAAATTATTATCTTTTAATGGCAATTATGAATATTTTTTAGAGAAGAAAAGAAGTACAAAATAACTGTTTATGTTTATCTTTTTAATATTTTATTCTTGTTTTTTTTTGTTTTGAGGATTAGCTTTTAGAAAACTTTACAATCCTATAGGCAAGATCACTTATTTTTCTTTACAGACTTCATAACTTTGATTAATGTAATAATTACGAATTTGTTTTATTGAGAATACTTATGAAAAAGTATGATTTAAAAGAAAGTAAATATGTTACTTCTGATCCGGTGGAAAGTTATTTTGAGTGTATTTCTAGTTGTGATATTTCTGATGGTATTTGTATTTCTCAATGTGTAGAAATACTCAGAGACGATAAAAGTTAAAAAATTTTTATTTTGTTAAATTAGTAATATCTATAGGTTTAACTTTTAATTTAATAATTTTATTTTTTCTTTTTAAGGTTATATTTATAAATTTATTAATTCCGTTGTTACTTATTTCATTGATAACATCTGAAGAATTATTAATATTTGTTTTTCCCACTTTTAGGATTATGTCATTAATAAAGATTCCGCTCTTCGCAGCAGGGCTATTTGGGACAACGTATCCTACTTTCACAATACTGTCATTCGTCTCAAAATAATTTTCGTCTATTAAGTTTATTCCAATCATGGGATGTATTACTTTTCCATTTTTTATTAGTTGCGAAGCGATATCTTTAGCTTTATTTATGGGGATCGCAAAACTTAAGCCTGCCCCAGGGCCTGATCTTATAAGAGTATTAATTCCAATCACTTCTCCCTTACTATTTAATAATGGACCCCCAGAATTGCCAGGGTTTATTGCTGCATCTGTCTGAATTAATTCAAACTTTTTATCATATATTCCTAGTTGTGAGACATTTCTATTTAAATTACTAATTATTCCTAGGGTTACTGTATTTTCTAGTCCAAAAGGATTACCAACAGCTATTGCCCAATCACCAACTTCAATTTTTGTTGAATCACCTAATTTTGCTTTTGGCCAGGGTCCTTTCCCTTCAAGCTTGATAACAGCTAAATCAGTAAGTAAATCTTGTCCTATTAACTTCCCTTTATATTTTTTTCCATTTGATAAACCAACTATTAACTTTTGTGATCTATTAATAACATGTGCATTAGTCATTACGAGACCATCTCCGAATATAAAGCCGCTTCCTTGGCTCTGTTCTATCCGTGGTTGATTTTCAGGAGGTAATTGTAAGCCGAAGAATCTTTCAAAATATGGATCTAAGAATATTCTTGAATCTCTAGAAAATTGTCTATTTTCAACAAATCGTTGAGTGTCAATAGTTACTACTGAAGCCCCTGTTTTCTTTACTGCTTCTGTTATGAAAGATATATTTGAAATTTTAGATTCTTCATTAAGATTTTGATTTACTATGGGCTGAGATATTACATTTGATTTATTAATTAGGCCAAGTGTTAAACAGGATAGGAAGAATAGTTTTTTAAAAGAGAATTTTATAAATTTTCCTTTTGTGATTGTCTTTGAAAACATTCGTTTATAATTTATTATTTATGTTAGTGATAATTACATAAATCGCTAAAATTATTTGGCAAATAGAAAAATATGTTTCTTTAAATTAGCTAAATTTATTTTTTTCGAGCTATTATAGAACATAAGTAATAATAGATTAATACACTAAATGTCTTTCTTATTTCCAATAGTTTATTCAGCTGCTCTAACCTATTTAGTTTGGAAAGCCTTTAAAGTTATGTCAAATGGTTGGGGGGCACTTGATAAACAACCAAATAGATCTTACAAAACAAATATCAAACAAAAGAAATATACTATACATCCTGAACTTCTTGATAAATCTGGAAATATAACTCAAGAAGAATTACTTACAGTAAGGTTTTCTAATGATACAGATTCAACTCTGGAAGAAAAGGGAACTACAACTGATTAAATTCATTTAGAACATTTATAAGGATAAAAATTTGGAATTAAGAACAAAGATTGTCGCTGGAGTTATTAGATCACTTAAGTTACCGCCTAGGTTCCGTCTTAAAATGGTTAAAGAAGATCCTGTCCGACTTGAATTGAGTCTAACTCCTTCTTATGGAAAAAATCCTGTAATAGTCGGAATAGTGGAGTCTTTGGATTTAGTTGCTAGGCGAGATAGAGAGGGAAAAATGCCAAGAGATCTACAAGGAACTTGGGATTGGACTGTTAGACATGGAAAAGTAAGCACTGGAGGTTGGAACCCAATGCTTAAAGAAGCGCTCCAAACTATGTTTGAAACAGGTTTGCCATCGATAATATATGAAGAATTAACTGGAGATGAGTACAAGCCAGTTGATGGAATAAGACATGTTAGATAAATCATGAATTTTTACATAAATTCAACCTTCAAACGCTAAAATGTAATTACTTTCTCGAATAAATCATTATGAATGAGAATAATCAACCAAGATTTGGTTTTGTTAACTTTGCAGAAACTTGGAACGGAAGGATGGCAATGATGGGAATATTGATAGGTTTAGGTACAGAATTGATTACAGGTCAAAGTATTCTAAGACAAATTGGAATTGGTTAAATTTTTTCAAGAAATATTTAAGGACAATCATTTGATTTCTTCTGCCTTTACTTCAATTGTAGTTTCGCTGGGTTTTTTCAAAATTTCAGAGCTTTTTGAATTTGTATTTTCTAAATCTGCCCCACAATTCATGCAGGTATTATCAATTCCTAAAGTCACAGTACCACATTGATTACAAGTATTTACTTTTGACTTTAAGGAATTAAAACTTATCAAGAAAACAGCAAGTATTAAAAGAGGAATTAAAAATATAAGAAATAAAAGATTTCCGATAAGATTTAAAAAAAAGTTAAATCCAAAAAGGGAAGTTAATATTAAAAAAATTAAAGAGTAGGTGAATAAACTTTTGTTCATTTTAGAAAAGGTAACATGTGATTCTTTTAGAATTAATTTTTTCTTCTCCTGCTTGTTAAAGACATACTAGCTATAACCACACTCCAACATTGTCCAAAATATAAAACAACGCCTAATAGCCAAACCCATAAAGTTAGTACTAAAAAACCTCCAATAAAACCATATGCTTGAAACCTTGTCCCAAGGGAAAGAATACTTTTACTAACTGCTAGATTAAGAGTAGTTAGCCCAATTCCAATCAGAATTGAACCAGGGATTAGTGGTTTTAAAGGAACTTTTCTACTTGGCAATAGTGCTTGAAGTAATAAAGCCATTAATGAAAATCCTACCAGTGGCAAAGCAAATTGACCAACTTGTAAGAGTGGTAATTTTATAATGAATTCAGATATGAAATTACTAGAATTTGATATTTTTTCTAAAACAGTAGTTGGAATCATTCTAAGGTTTGCACTGATTTGATCTAATACCATTAAAAACCCTATAAAAAATACTACTAAGAAAGCTTCAATTCTGTTCCTAAGAAATCTTGATGCTTGCTCTTTCCAGGCAGAGTTTATTCTTCTTGAAGGCAGCTCGTCTTCCCAAAGCCTATCTGAACCTCTTTGAAGTGATAAGTAAGCGTTGCCAGCAGTAAATAGTAAAAACATAGCTCCTAAAATACCTGCTCCAAAGCCTTGGTCAATTAATTTAAATAATGTTGTTTCAACTAATTCAACAACCGATGGAGGTAAAATTTGAGCGGCAACAGATATTATTTGTTGATCTAAACCATCTTGTTTACCTAGAAACCAAGAAGCTATTGAAAGAGAAATAAGGAGTATTGGAAAGAATGACTGAAGGGTGTAATAAGCAAAAGCAGCGCTTAAATCAATGCAATCCGATTTACTCCATCTTTCACAAGCTCCCCATAAACTTTTAATAATCCATGTTGTACTGCGCTGCATATTAATTCTCTTCAAATACTTATCCCAAATCTTTTTTATTGTATCCAATAGGGATATTTTTCAAGTCTTTTATATATTTATGATGCAACTAATTTTCCAATAATAAATTACCCCATGGTCTTAATACTTTCATTTTTTCTTTTGTTCTTGAGGCAATTAAGGGAAAATTAGTATCTTGTAAATCTTGTTTTGCAGTTAAATGCATAGGGTTTATTTCTAACCACTCAATTGAACAATTTAGCTCCTCAAGTAATAGCCATGCTGCTGCAATGTCCCATATTTTAGGAGTTGATTCTATTGCTCCAAAAGTTTGTCCCATTGCAACGCTTGTTAAATTTAAACTGGATACACCAAGAAGTCTTATTTTTCCAGGAAATATAGAACTAGGATTTTTTTGTAAAATTTTAATAGATCTACTGCATAAAGATACGCATTCACTTTTTTGATTATTATTAACCTCAATTTTCTTGTTGTTAAGCCAAACACCTTCTCCTTTGATTGCTACAAATGTTTTCTTTAGTGTAGGAATGATTAAAAAAGAAGATTGAGGGGCGCCATCCACAAATCTTGCTACCGAAATAGACCAATAAGGAATTCCTGCAGCAAAATTTGTCGTCCCATCAAGAGGATCTACTATCCAATAAGCATTTGTATTAGGAACTAACTTTCCTCCCTCTTCACTTAGAACCCCTTCATTTGGAGCAATTTTAGATAGAGCCTCTACTATCGTTTTATCGCTCCATAAATCACAACTTGTGATTAAGGAACCATCTGACTTGTTGCTAGCACTGATGTTTCCAAAATCTTTTAATTGGCGATCACTAACCAATTCAAATAAAGACTCTAAATCTTTTAACTGTTGACTGGTTAAAATATTTTTATTCATGTTCAGATATTACAAATAGATTGAATTTCATTTTTGATAGGTTTGTTTTCCTCGTTACAAATATTACTTATTTCAAGGAAAGTCAATCTTACTAATTTATCTAAATTTAAATTGTAATTATAAATTGAATCAATTTTTTTTGAATTAGCATTACTTAACTCTTTTTGTCTTACAAGAACATCTTTTAGTGTAGATATTCCTACGTCATATCTTAATCTTGCTAATCTTAAAGATTCTTCTGTAGAAGAGATTTCTTTTAGAGATGAAAGAATTTTTTCTTCATTTAATTTTAAATTCAAATAGGCTTTACTAATATTTGTCTTTAAAACATTTTCAAGATTTTTATATGAGTAATCTTCCGATTTTGCATCAGCTTTGCTTGATTTATATAAATTTTTATTTTGCCCGCCGTCAAAAATATTCCAACCAAAGTTTAAGCTTACAGTATTTGTATATGAAGATCCAGATTTTTCAGGGTCTATTTTGACTGACAAAGAATCACCCTTAGAAAACGAACTACTAAACGTATTACTTATGTAAACATTTGGCTTGTAAACATTCAAATAATTCTTAGCTTGATTTTCTTTGATTGATTTTTTTAGATTAATATTTTTGAGTGAGAGGCTATTTACTAAACCCTCAGTAATATTCTTGTTTAATTTATGGTTCCAGAAACCTATTAATTTTTGCTTTTGATTAATCTTGAAGTCCCCATTTATATTTAAGATTTCTTTTAGTGCAATTTTATTAATCTGATTCTGAATTTTTTTCTCATTCAGTGATTGCCTATCTCTAGATAATTGTGCTTCAGCTTCAAGAACCTCAAATTTTGTTCCTATTCCTGCATCAAATTTTGACTGAGCATCTTTCAAGCTAGTAATTGATAAATCAAGAGATAATTTTTTGTTTTTAATATCCTGATAAGACTTTTGTAATTTGTGATATCTAGATTTTGCCTCTTTTATGAGATCTTTCTTTTTAATCTCATAATTATTTTTAGCTATTGCGTAATTATTTCTAGCGATTTTAATTTCAGATCCCCTTAGAGGGTCTATTAAGTCTAATTTAATATTAAGGGATGGATTTGCTGAAAATTGCGAAGTTTTTGTAGTTGATGAGCTACTGTTATAATTTTTGCCCGAAACATATTTAGGTAATCCACTGGCCTGCAAATCTAATGAGGGATATCTTTTAGCGATTTTGCTCGAAAGAGTAAATGTTGTTGAATTGACTAAACTTTCTAATGCTTTAAGTTCTTGATTATTCTTTAGAGTAATATTATCTATTTCTGAATAATTAAGGAATATTTGGTTTTCGTTTTCATGAAGGATTTCTTCAATATTATTATTGGCCTTACTTAAAAGTGCTTCTTGAGAATTAATATACAAACAAAAAGGCAAAACTAACATTGGATGTATAAGTTTTCTAAGCATAATTAGGTATTTCTTTTGTTTTAGATAAACCGATTAGATTACTAATAATATCATTTGTATCATCAAGAACGTGAATATTAGTTTTCAGTTTATCTGAAACTTCAGTTAAATTTTTGTCATCCAAAAACAAATCACTATTAAGCTTTAACATTATTGATGGTATAAATATACTTTCTCCAAGATCCTTATTTTGTAGTCCAGCAATTAAATCTTCACCAGTTAAAAGCCCTGTTACAACTTGATCTTGCCCCCAGTAAACACTTGGCAAACCATATAGATTAATTCTGAGGCCATCAATTTTATTAAGTTTTTTCACTGTTGGAAGCAGTGCTTCGTAAACTAATTTCCCAACAATCCAACTGACTTTTCTTTGTTTATCTATTTTTTCAGGAAGAGATTTTGTTTTAGTCTCCAATGTTTTAAGAAAACTTCGTATTGAACCAACTCCATTAGATTCTTGGGGCATATTTTCATATGTTTTATAGCTTGGTAATTTGAGACCAGCTATTAAGTACCATTCGTCGGCAAGCCAACAAAAGCGAGTTCCAATACTTTTTTGTAGAGAGGTTTGAATTTTTTCCACTTGTTGAATAATTTTTCTTGCATATTCTTTGCTTATCGCTATTAAGCCATCGTTTTCAGGCCTAAACTTTGTTAGGCCTACTGGAACTATGGCTGTTGAAAGTACAGTTTTAAAACTTTTTTTATGAAATTTTGCAAGATCGTAAATAGATTTTTCTAAGATTTTACCATCATTAATTTCGGGACATACAACTATTTGCGCGTGTATTTGGATTGAATTTTGTTCTAACCATTCAATTTGTTCAAGAATTTGACTTGCTTTTTTATTTTTTAATAATTTTTCTCGGGTTTTTGGGTCAGTGGCATGTACTGAAATAAAAAGCGGTGAGAGTTTTTGAGTAGATATTCTATTCCAGTCATCTTTATTTAAATTGGTTAGGGTTAGATATGAACCATATAGAAAACTTAATCTATAGTCATCATCTTTTACGTAAAGACTTTTTCTTTTGCCATTTGGTTGTTGATCTATAAAGCAAAAAGGGCACTTATTATTACATTGTTTGATTGAGTCAAATAATGCATCTTTAAAATTAATTCCTAAATTGTCATCTTGATCTTTTTCAATACTAATGTTGTGAATCTTCTTGTTTTTATCCAATACCGATATATCTAAAATTTCTTCACTAATAAGGATCTGATAATCAATTAAGTCTCTAGGTTTCTTACCATTAATACTAATAATTGAATCACCTGATTCAAAGCCTATTTCTTCAGCAATAGATTTATTTTCAATACTTTCAATTTCTGCTGGATTAATTTGGTAGTTAATATTCGGAATCAAAAGATCATTAGAATCCTCTTTATAATTAATTTCTTTCCACACAATTAAAGACCAATCTTTTATCTTTATATTTATTGTAAACTCATACAAGACTCAAAGTATAATAAATACTCTTAAAATACTAAATATGATTAATTTATTTCAACTATTAAATTAATAAAATATGTGATCTGCATTTTTATTAAACTAGATCTAAATTAATTCATAAATTTTTAAAGCCTTAATGCATTGGAAGAATTAATTACTAAAAAATTAGAAGTGAATGATAATTTGAAACCTAGATTTCATAATGGATTCGATATTGTTAATACTACTTTTTTAGCTAGACCAATTGCTTTACGACTATGGTCCTCTTTTTTTGTAATTTTGCCAATTTTTGTACAGGCACCATGGGTTAGATTTGCTCCTATTAGTGCTCTTTGCGCAACTTTTTTTATCCTTGCGGCTGCTTTTTTATTGTCTAGAGAAGAGGGGGATAAATGGTTTATTGTAGGCTCGTTATTATTAGGAGTCTCGGGAAGTTGGCTTGGAGGTTGTTTATTTTGGGGCTGGTTAAGTGCTTATCCTATTCTCCATATCCCAGTTGAAGCAGTTGCATTGCCTCTTGCGATTGTAGGACTTGGAACAAAATGGAAAATCGGCTCAAGTTTTTATATTTCGTCTTTATTTGGAACGGCGATTACAGATTTGACAATATTTTTGACAGGAATAATGGATCAATGGAAGGAGGTTATTATTGCGGATTCTGATAATGCTCCATTAATACTTCAGAAAACTTCCGAAAATCTTATTCAGTTTAAATCTTTGTCTATTATTATTTTTGCGGCATTAGTACTCTGGTTCATATCAAAAGAAATTTTTAATTATGCTGTATCTAATTCGATAAATGGGAAGGCTCTTTTAGTATCAAGTTATGTAATTCAAACTACCTTAATTGTTGATGGTATTTTTATTGTGTTAGCAATTATTCAACCAACACTAAGTGGTTTGGTTTAATGCTAAGACCGCCATTTTCGCAAGAATCAATATCTATTGATAAATGGGATGTGATTGTCATTGGTGCAGGAGCAGCTGGTTTAATGACTTGTTTGGAATTGCCAGAAAATTTAAATGTCCTTCTTTTAAATAGGAATACAAGTAAAAGATCATCTAGCAGATGGGCCCAAGGAGGGATTGCATCAGTAGTTAGACCTGAAGATTCTTTTGCTCTTCATGTTGAAGATACCTTAAAAGCTGGAGATGATTTGTGTGACTTATCTGCTGTTGAAATGCTTGTGAAAGAGGCTCCTGGTTGCGTTGATAGGTTACAAAATTTAGGTATGATTTTTGATCAGAGCTCTGATCAACTATCAACAACTTTAGAAGCGGCCCATTCTTGTAGAAGAGTTTTGCATGTTAAAGATAGAACAGGTAGGGCACTTGTAGAAGTTTTAGAGGATCATATCGAAAACAAGGAGAATATTTTGCATTGTAGAGGTGTGAGAGTAACAGAATTGCTTATTGAAAAGGAAGTATGTAGGGGGGTTCAGGTATTAGATGGATCTAATTTATATTGGATTACTTCTAAAGCTGTTGTTTTAGCCACAGGCGGAGGGGGACACTTATTTACTAATACTACAAATCCTGCCCAATCTTCTGGGGAAGGAATTGCTCTTTCATGGAAAGCTGGAGCTGCAATAGAGGATTTAGAATTTATTCAATTTCATCCTACAGCATTAAAGTTTTATGGTTCTCCCTGCTTTCTAATCTCTGAAGCCCTTCGAGGTGAGGGAGCAGTTCTTGTTGATAAGAACGGTGAGAGCCCAGTAAAGCATTTGGAAAATGGTGATCTAGCTACAAGAGATCAAGTTAGTAGAGCAATTATGAATAATATGCAAGAAAACGATGTTGATCATGTTGGTCTGGATTTAAGATTTATTGATCCAGAAAAAATTGTAGAAAGATTTCCTACAATTATAAGTAGATGTCAAGATTATGGAGTTAATCCTTTAAATGAGGTGATTCCTGTTGCGCCAGCTGCTCACTATTGGATGGGAGGTGTTCATACCGATTTAAATGCATCTTCTACAATGAAAGGATTATATGCCGTGGGAGAAGTAGCCTCTACAGGAGTGCATGGTGCAAATAGACTAGCTAGTAATTCGCTTATGGAATGCCTTGTATTTGCGAGAAAAATGTCTTGTATCGAGTTGAATGCTCCTTCCAAAATAAGAAGGTTAGATAGATATACTACGGAAATTTTTATGGATAATCCAAAGGAAGATTTTATCTTAGGTGTTTCAGATAAGATTGATTGTTTAAGAAAATTATGTTGGTCTAATTTAGGTGTCTCTCGTAATAAAAAAAATATGACTGAACTTTTAAAAACTCTTCAAGATGAGATAGATAAACTACAAAAAAATCCTTTACTTGAATGTCTTAATAAAATAGAAATTGATCAAAAATTGAAACTAAGTGAGCCAAATAGGAGAGGACTTAATTTATTGCTTGATTTGCATAATAGACAAATTACAACATTGCTATTGTTAAAAGCTTGTCTTTTTCGAGAGGAAAGTAGAGGAGGCCATTATAGGGATGATTTTCCAATTAAAGAAACAACTTGGAAATGCCATACAAGGCAGCAACTAAATCATGAAATAATTAAAAGGTTCATTAAAAATTAGAATCGCCATCATATTCAGTCATTATTGCTAAATCATTTAAATCTTTGACTCCACTATATATTTCACCATTAATTTCCCATGATGGAAACCCTTCAATCTGTTTTTCTTTGCAAAGTTTATATTGATTATCTTTACCGTCTTGTGCGCATTCTATAATCGATAACTCTTTAACTGCTTTTTTGCCAAATAGTTGTTTTTGATCATGGCAGTGTGGGCACCAGTATGCGCTAAACATTTTAATATTATTATCACTTAAAAATTTTGCAAACTTAATTTTCTGGGGTGAGCTAGTTGTAGTGATTGCAGGAGATACTTTTTCTGTACTTTTAGAAATATCAATTGCATTAGAAGGGTCAACACTATTTGACCATATTAATCCCCCAACAAGAACTGTTAAAACAACAATGAATCCTCTATAAAACATAGGCTCTCTACTTTCAAACTTTGCACCAATCATAGAGATAATAAAGATAGAAATAGATAAAATTGCCGAAAGAATACAAAAAAAACAATAAGCCTTGATTTTAAAGAACATAATATTTAGCAAAAGGATGCTAAACACAGAAGAAGCACAAGAGATTAAAAATATTGCCCACCATATAATCTTATTTAATTTTTCTTTAGGAGAAACTAAATTCAATAATAAAAATATTGAAAATCCTAGTATTGAACCATAAGTAATAACTCCTGCTAATGAGAGAGGAATATTGAATTGACTATTCTCGAATAATGTACCCCAAGGGCTATTTAAAACTGTTTCGCAACCATTTTTGATTCCAGGACATGAAAGAGAGTTAAATAATCCCCAATTTTTTAAGGTAATAGAGCCCGTATCAACTAATCCAATGGTGCTCAGAATAGCAATTATAATTTTTGGCCATTTCAGATCTTTGTTATTTTTACTTTTCAAAGTCTTAAGAGCCATAGATCTTTTATCTTTGTAATTTGCATAATCTATCCTAATATTATCTTTGAATGACTTATTAAAAGTTTCTTTGTAAATTATTTTTTTTATAATATCTAAATTACGTGAAGCAAAATAATCAAAATGTAAAGGATAAAAAAATTTCAAAGGTTGCTTTTAGTCATGTTGGTTGTGAGAAAAATCTTGTTGATACTGAACATATGCAAGGGTTATTAGATAAGGAGGGATATGAAGTAGGAAATGATATAGAAGATGCAAATGTGGTTGTAGTCAATACTTGTAGTTTTATAGAAACAGCTAGAGAAGAATCTATAAGGAAGATAATTGAGTTTACTGATCAAGGTAAAGAGGTAATAGTTGCCGGTTGTATGGCTCAGCATTTTAAAGAAGAACTTTTAAAAGAAATGCCTGAAATAAAAGGTTTAGTAGGAACGGGTGATTATCAAAAAATAGCTAAGGTTATCAATCGAGTAGAGAAAGGGGAAATTGTTAATGAAGTTTCAAAAATACCTGAATTTATTGCAGATGAAAAAATTCCACGCTTTGTAGATAAAAATAAATTTGTCGCTTATCTTCGTATCGCTGAAGGGTGTGATTATAAGTGTGCATTTTGTATTATTCCTAAGTTAAGAGGTCCTCAACGTAGTAGGGATATAGAATCTATAGTTTCAGAAGCAAAAAATCATGCAGCTCAAGGGATTCAAGAAATAATACTAATTAGTCAAATTACAACAAATTATGGTCAAGATATTTATGGTAAACCTTCTTTAGCAAGACTCTTGAAAGCACTGTCTAAAGTTTCAGTTCCTTGGATACGAATTCATTATGCCTATCCAACTGGTTTAACTGATGAAGTTATTAAAGTTTTTAAAGATTCAAATAATATAGTTCCCTATTTTGATTTGCCTTTGCAACACAGTCATCCAGATGTTCTAAAGAGTATGAATAGACCTTGGCAGGCTTCTTTAAATGAATCAATTTTGAGTCAAATAAAGGAGCAAATACCATCTGCTGTATTAAGAACAAGCTTAATTGTTGGGTTTCCTGGAGAAAATCAAAAACATTTTCAACATCTTTTAGATTTTTTGTATAGGCATGAGTTTGATCATGTTGGTATTTTTATCTTTTCTCCGGAGGAAGGAACAAGTGCTTTCGATTTGCCAAATAGGGTACCCTCAGAAGTAGCTGATGCGAGAAAAGATAATATAATATCCATTCAACAAAATATTTCTAAGAAAAAAAATCAGTTATATGTTGGTACTACGGTTAAAGTATTAGTAGAAAAAATATCAGAAAATAAAGAACTGATAGGACGTTCTTATAACTTCGCTCCTGAAATAGACGGCAATGTCATCTTATCTATTAAAAATAATGAAGATGAAAAAAATTATATCGGTAAATTTGTTGAAGCAAAAATTTGTTTTGCGGATGAATATGATTTATATGGAGAGGTTATAAAAACCTTATGAATTTTTTTAAATTAATTTAACTGCTCTTAAAAGTTTATCTAATAAGAAAGCAGCTCCAAAACCAAAACCTAGAAATGCAAAATAGAAAATGATGTTCATTTATCTTTTATATTTTTATTTAATTTAATTTAGCATCTCAATAAGAATTAGAATTCTTTCGTTTAATTTCTTAATCTTGAATGTAGGGTAATTTTTTGTATAAGCATTCTTCTGCTTTTTGTAACTCTCGTCCTAAATATAAGGCATGATCAAATCTAGATATTAGATCATTACGCTTTTCTGTTATTGCTATTCCAATCTCTTTAGCGCTAATTCCTGTGAAGGTCTCATTACAAGTTTTTATTTCTTTTGAGTCACATTTAATAGGCTCATTAGTTTTTGGATCTATTGCATATCCTTCTTTATTGATAGTATTTAAATAATGTTCTAAAATAATTTTTTTTGTCTCCAAATCTATCTTTATAATAAAATATCCATTTGGGTCTAGATCAATATATCTATTAGATAAATCATTATCTATATCTATTTTTTTTTCAAATATTTTAATAAAATCCATCTTCGAATTTTTAATAAAATTATATTATTAATATAAACAATTATTAGATCAATTAATTTCAATTTTATTTAAAAGGAATAGAATTATTTTCTAACTCAATTTCTTTCAAAGTTTGAAAATTTACTTCATTTAACCAAGGGGTAATTATATTTTCCATGTTTTTGTTAAACCATTTGTGAAAACTTTTAGCACCTTTTGCATAAAACCCTCTTCTTCTTTTATGTTTACCTCCTGCTCCAGGATCAAAACTTTCAATGTTATTTTTTATTGCCCACTCAATAGGTTGGTAATAGCATAATTCAAAATGTAAGTTAAGTACTTCTTCTTGACTACCCCAATATCTACCCCATATATATTTTTCATTTTTTATACACATTGACATTGCAATCGTTCTTTCAGAATCATTTCTTGATGCACTAAAAAACAATAGATTTCTTTTATTTTCAAGAATGTTTTCAAAAAATTCAGAGGTAAGATATTTGCTACCCCATACTCCCCATCTCAAACAATGCTGCTCGTAGAAATTATGCATTTTTTGAACCATTTCTAGATTTATATCCTCTTCTGTATGAATTTTGATCTCGAGATTTTGTTTTGAAATTGATTTTCTTTCTTTTTTAATGTTTTTTCTTTGATTAGAGTTGAATCTGGATAAAAAATCATCAAATGTCTTTTCCCCATTATTCTTCCATTCACTACTTGTATTTATCCATTCCTGATATCCTAGGGATTTTAGATGTTTCCCCCAATCTTCGTTTACATATAAGAAATTGCAACTCAAGATATTATTTTTCAAAGCAAAGTCATCAATATGTTTTATTAATAAATTTGTAATTTCTATTTTATTTTTATTTTCTTTATATAAAAATTCGTATCCATTAATAGGGCTGTAAGGGCTCATCCCAATGAGCTTAGGATAATAATTTAAATTTAAATCTTGAGCTAATTTTGCAAAGGATTGATCAAAAATAAATTCTCCATAACTATGATTTTTAAGAAAAAGTGGAGCTATTCCGCATATTTCTTCATTTTCATAAGCAATAAAATATAAAGGTTGCCATCCGGTTTTTCTTGAGACACTTTTCGATAATTCAAGGTTATAGAGCCATTCCCATTCATAAAATGGATTGTTGATTTCTTTTCTTAATTCATTCCATGTTTCTTTATTTATTTCTTGAATTGATAGTTTAATTTCAATTTTGTGCTCAATATGATTCATGTTTTTTTTACTTTAATCATCTTTAGTTTTTCTTATGTAATGAATATATATTTCATTTCTATCTAATTCTTGAATCGATTTTATATTCCAAAATTGCTTTAAATTAAAAATTTTATTTGTTTGTTCAGCAGGTATCCATGTAAATTTCCCTCCAATAATTCTTGGGGCTATTGTAATTTTGATTTCATCAATCAAATCTTCTTTTATAAAAGAATTTATAAGATTTGCTCCACCAAGAAGTGCTAGACGATTGATTCCAGCTTTTTTAATACTTAACAAGGTTTTACTCCAGGAATTTTTGTAGGAAATTTCTTTATCAAAATCTATACTCTCTATTGCATCTTTTTTATTAGAGCTGATTAACCATCTTTTAATTGGTTGATTGAAATAATTCCAATCTTTTTTAAATTTTTTGCTATCGGAGGCGACTATAGAAATAGGTTGATTTTTTGAAATTTTTATTTCGCCATTTCTACAATGATTTTTTACTAAATATGTACTTTGATGAGCTTTTAGAGTTCCCAATCCAAAGATGGTAGCGTCAACTATTGATAAGTTTTCATCTAGCATTCTCCTATCTTCCTTACTACCAAGATGAGATTCACCTCCACTTGGGAAGGCAATCCTTCCATCTAAACTAGAAGCGATAATGATCGCTATGCTCGGAGTATTCAAGCTTGAGCAACTAAAGAGTTAGTAAGATTTCTTTGCAAAGAATTTGGTACGCTTTGTTCAACATAAATTTCCGCAGCATTATTTGGGCTCTCTTGAAGTTTTATCTTGTGCAGATTTGCTCCAATTTTTTTAATCGGAGATGAGAGAATATCAGCAATGTGTAGTGCAATATTTTCACATGTTGGGACGCAAGTTTTAAAATATTCGATATCTTTGTTCAAGAAAGTATGATCAAACGGTTCAACTATAAGATTATCAATAATTGCTTGTAAAGAAGGTAAATCACATATCATCCCAGTTCTTGGATCAATTTTTCCTCGGACAGTTACATCGAGAAAATAATTATGTCCATGTCCATTTACTCTGGCACATTTCCCATAAATCTTCTTGTTTTCATCAAGAGAAATCTCATCTTTTGCTAATCGGTGAGCAGCATTAAAATGACTTTGAATTGTTAATAAAGCTTCCATGTTTTTTCCATAGTAATCTGCCCATAAAGTTGGGCTTTCATAAAGTCTTAAACTTGTAAGAGGTAGTTCATCTTTTAAACGATTCCAGATAACTTTAACTAGAGCCTCAGTCGTTGGAAGAATGCCTTCTTGACTATGAATATTAAATTCAGGCCATACGTCATTTAAAAAACGAAAATCTAATTGTCCAGTGACCTTACTCTTAATAGAATGTTTTACATCAGAAAGATTAAGGACCATTCCATCCGAGTCAAGTTTGCCCCCCATTGATACGATAAGTTCGTAATTATGGCCATGTCCTGGAGCTAAACTACATTTCCCAAAAAGAGAGAAATTATCTTCTGAGCTTTTTTCAGGAAGCCAATAACGATGACTCGAACTAAAACAGGCACGTCGAGTTATGACGCATTCACGTCCCTGGCCATGTAATGGTTTGGTATGTGTGAAAGTCATAAATGTCTGTAATAATACTATCTTAAGGTTTTATATACTCTTTTGTCTGTATGGAAAAATCTATTATTGAGAAAACAAACAAAATAATTAAAGGAAGAAGTATATATTTGATAGGTATGATGGCTAGTGGTAAATCTAAAACTGGTCCAGTATTAGCCGAGTTATTGAGCTATAAGTATATTGATCTGGATAAATTAATAGAGAATATAGCAAAAAAAACAATTAATGAAATGTTCCGGGAAGATGGAGAAAAAGCATTCCGAGAACTAGAAACAAATTGCTTAAAAGAAACAATTAAAATCCCTTCTTTAATCGTTTCTACTGGTGGAGGAATTATTTCTAAACCAGAAAACTGGGGTGTTTTAAGGCAAGGAATTATTATTTGGATTGACACAAAGCAAGAGATTGCTCTTGAGAGGTTGAAAAAAGATATTGAAAATAGACCTCTATTACAGGGAAAAGATTTAAGTGATTTATATAACCAAATTTTTCAATCTAGAAAAAATTTATATTCTCAGGCTGATTTAAGAGTTGAGGTTAATAACGAAGATGTTGAAGAAGTTGCAAAACAAATAGTTTATGGAATTTACAAAAAAATTATAAATTAATCAGGTTCCACTCTCACAGCAAACCATTTAATAACGAATCCAAATTTTATTTCTAATTCATAAGTACTTTCTAATAATTCTTCGAGAAATTCCTCATTGGAATAATCTTTTTTTTGATATATAGTTGATGAATCAACCTTATGAAGCCAATTTCTTAACCATAATATTGCTTCTTTTTTAGTTACTATTTTTTCTTTTGAATCTGGCTCTAATAATACAAAATGGTCTTCAGATCTTATTAATGGATTAGACATGATTAAAAACTTTTTAGGATTAATTATTTTTCTAATTATTCAAGTAATTTCTTTGGATAATTCATTTGCTTTAAATGATCATAATGTAAGAGAATTTTTAGATGAAAGAGAAAATTTATGGCCAGAACTATACTTACCAAATTTTAAATTTTCAAATACTTCAAGAGATTTAATTTATCCTAATTGGTTTGAGGGTAATTGGCTTGTTACTTCTCAAGATTTAGAAGATGAGTCTCAAGCACCAGTGATTTACAAAGTAAATTTTTTCAAAAATAATTTAAATGAAGTTATTGGTAATCGATCGAAAAATTCTGAGTCAATTGGTAAAGCGATATTTGGTGATACTTTGATTAAAGTTGTAAATGATCCTAAATCAATTAACAAACAAATTACTTATTTAAAAGATGATCTATATATTGATTCAAGGATCACAGGAAGAAATCAAATTGAAGATGATGATATGTTTTTTGCTGACGAATTAGTTATTCAAACTCTTCATAAACCAGGAGCATCTAGGGTTAATCAGGTCGAGACAATTAGTAAATTTCAAAAATGTAATCGTCATAATTCCAATACAGAGAATACTTTAAAACCTGACATCTGCGGTTTTCAATATATTGCTGCATACGGTTCTAAAGTAGGAGATCCCACAGTTCATGCAATTAAAACTGGTAAATATAAATTATCGTTTAGATTTATTGAGAGTTAGCACTAAAGAGATATTCTTCTATGTTGTTTCTCCAGATAAATATATTTTCTAAATAAGGATTATTTATGTATTCTTGACAACCTTCCCCAGAGAGAATTGGTCCCGATGATTTTGGAAATTTAAGAAGAGATAATTGCGCAGCAATTGCAATATCTGCTATTGATAAATTATCACCTATTAAATAATTTTTATTAATTAGGGCTTTTGATAAAGCCTCTAATATTTTTTGCAGTTCTAAATTATCTTTGGAAGATAAAACTACATTAGAAATTTTACTAAGATTTTTAAAAGGTAATTTATCAACTAATCCTTTTACTGAAGATGGTATTTCGTCTGGAAGTAAAGCAGTACGTAGTTGTGGATTCTCTATCGCAGATTTAATAAGAGCTTTTCTACAAGTTGAGGCCATAGTAGTGTCAGCCCAATCCTCTATTAATTTGCATTGTGCAAACAACAAAGGATCTTCTGGAAAAAGTGGATTATTATCATTTTTTTTATTTATATATTCGCAAATAATTGTAGAATCACTAATAATTTGATCATTATCATCAACGATTATTGGGACTTGTTTTTGACCTGATATCTTAAAGATTTCAAATTGACCTAAGCCTGGTGTAACTTCTTCAACTCTATACTGCAATTTCTTAGCGTGAAGAGCCATTCTTGTCTTTAAGCAAAAAGCGCTATGTCTAAATTGATATAATGTAATCATGCTGTTAAATGTTTGTTAAAACTTAGCTAAAAAAGTAATCAAATTGTGGAGCTAATGGGCCAATTTTTCTCTAATGTTGCAAGATATCCTAAGTATTTAATTTCTATTATTGCTGGAGGATTAGTTGCATTACTAGAACCTTTATTTAAAAATAGATCAAATCCATTAACTTTGGTCGGTTTAATTTCTTCAGTAATAAGTGCCTTTATAACATTTTATTTCGTACTAAAAGCAATGACTAATCCAATCAACCTATTACTATAATGCCTAATAATTATCGGATTGCAAAAGTTTCTTCTTTGTTGAAAAAGGAGATAACTCTTATTTTGCAGAATGATTTGGATAATGATCTATTAAAGAGTAATTTCATTAATATTTCAAAAATAGATTTAACAGGAGATTTGCAATTTTGCAAGATTTATATAACTTCAACTGCTGAAGAAGCAATAAGAAAAGAAATTGTTGAAGAATTAAATCTTGCTAAGAGCTATATCAGGCATACTTTAGGTCAAAGAATAGAGATGAGAAGATTACCCGAAATGACTTTTAAAGACGATAAAGTATTAGAAAAAGGATTGTCAGTACTCAAGCTCCTTGAGGAATTAAAAAATCAAAATCACAATCAAGATTCAAAAGTTGAGGGAAATAATAACAATGGCTGAGGTCTCTTTGAATCAAAAAAATATAATTATAACTCGATCAAAAGATAAGATATCTGATATAAAAAAGTTATTCACTAATAAAGGTGCTCAAATATTTGATTTTCCAGCAATTGATGTTGGATATCCCGATGATTTAAATCCTCTTGATGATGCCTTAAGCGAAATTAATGATTTTCACTGGATTATTTTTACCAGTAGTAATGGAATACAATTTGTAGATGAGAGATTAAGAAATTTAAATACTTCATTAAAAGAATGTTCAAAGAAAATAAAAATTGCTGTAGTAGGGGAGAAAACTTCTTTAACTCTAAGCGATTTAGGTATTGAGGCTGATTTCGTCCCCCCAGAATTTGTAGCAGAAAGTTTAATTGAAAATTTTCCGGTATCAGGATATGGACTCAGAGTTTTTTTGCCAAGAGTTCAAACAGGAGGAAGGAATTTCATAGCTAATGAATTCAGGAATTCTGGTTCACGTGTTGTAGAGGTTCCTGCCTATGAAACAAGATGTCCAAATTCAATTCCTATAGAAACAATAAATGCTATCTCTAAAAGAAAAATTGATGCAATGGTTTTTTCAAGTGGTAAAACAGTATCAAACTCTTCTTTCTTGCTTGAAAAAGAATTTGGAGAAGAATGGTTAACATATCTAGAAAATGCAAAATTATTAACTATTGGACCTCAAACTTCAAAAATATGTGAGAAAACTTTTGGCAGAGTTGATAGAGAGGCGGTTAAGTACACTTTTGAAGGATTATTAGATGCTGCAATTGATATTTTTAATTAGTTAATTCATTTTTGTAATTTTTTTCTACTAAATCTCGAAATCTATCAATATTTGCTTGTAATTCATTAGTTACCATTTTACCCAAAATTTTTTCTTCCATAAATCGAGCAATCATTTTAGGTAATTCATAAGTAACAGCTAAGTTTACTGATGTTAATTGGTCTCCTTTTGATTCAAAAATAACAGAGCCTTGAGTTGGTAATCCTCCTATAGATTTCCATTTTAATTTATTTTTTTCAATCCTTTCTGTTATTTGTGCCTTCCATTTAAATTTGAATCCATTAGCAGCTAAAGTCCATTCAGTCAGATCAGGTAAAGTTGATGTCTCTTGATCAATTGTTTTTACGGATTCAATCCAGCTCATCCACAGAGACATGGAATCCAAATCACTCCAGGTGCTCCAAACGTTATCTAATGGCGCATTCACAATTGTAATTACGTCATGTTTAAGCCAAGTACCCATAGTTAGCTGACCGCAAGATTCTTTGCTAATTTGGCTTTCTTATCTAAAATTGCTGCTGCTGCTAGATGACCGCTCATTGTAGCCCCCTCCATTGAATCTATATAGTCTTGTTTTGTATAACTACCAGCCATAAAGAAATTTGATATTGAAGTCTTTTGATCAGGTCTATATGGGTCCATACCTGGCGATTCTCTATAAAGTGATTGTGGAACTTGTACAACATTACTCCAAAGTAATTTTAGATTTTTTGAAGAAGGAAATAGACGACGCACTTCAGAGTCAATTTCTTTAGTGATTCTTTCTGTTGATCTACCCATCCAACGATCTCCAGGAGTCAAAACACATTGGAGTAAAGATCCCATTCCTTCCTTTCTATAATCAACGGGACTTGCTAAAGCTAAATCTGCGAAACAACTGAAAGATGCATCTGCTGAATATAAAAGATTATCTAAACCTGTAGGGTTTTGGCTTTTGTTATCATTATTTAATTCAGTAACCCATCCATCATATCTTAATTGAATTGTTGCTACTGCAACAGCTCTGAGTTTTTTTAAACCCTCAAACTCCTTAAATTGATACCATTCTTTAGGAACTATTTTTTTAATTCCAGGAACATCACAAGCAGCAAGAAATGTATCAGCAAATATAGCCTTAGGGCCTTCAGGAGTGGATATTTTTAGTTGTGTGACCGAGTAGGAGGAAGATTCTTTTTCAAAAATAATTTCGTCCACCTTATGATTTAAGTGGATTTTGCATCCTTTTTTTGTAATGTAATCAACGATAGGTTTTGTTAGCCATTTATGAGGGGATCCTTTTAAAAGATTAAGTTTAGAGGCTTCAGTCTTAGATGCAAACATCATAAAAATAGTTAACATGCATCTTGCTGATATATCTTGACAATTTATGAAACCTAATGCGTATGCAATTGGATCCCACATCTTTTCAAGACTTCTTAAGCTTCCGCCATGATTTAAAAACCATTCTTTAAAGCTTATTATATCTAATTCTCTTATTATCTTCATTGCACCTTCGTAATCTACTAACCCTCTAACTATTGGACTGGTTCCCAAAGCTAATGCATTTCTTAGCTTATCTACCCAAGTCAATTGGTCTGTGGTGAAAAAGGCCTTTAGACCGTTAAAAGGAGCTCCTAAGGCAAACCTAAAATCCAAGGATTTTAAATCACCACCGTTATTTACAAATAAATGAGTATGTTCTTTCGGAAGCAAATTATCTAATGCTCCAACTTTTTTCATGAGTTTAAAAAGATTTGCATAGTTATAAAAAAATACATGTAAACCCATCTCGATGTGGTTACCATCTTTATCTTCCCAACTTCCAACTTTTCCGCCCCAGAATGATCTGCTCTCGTAAATCTCTATTTCATGGCCTTCATCAACTAGATTAACTGCTGCTGTTAAACCCGCTAACCCGGAACCAACTATTGCTATTTTCACTTTTTTTATTAAATTATAACAAATCAACTTTGTATATCGTTTGAAATATGCATGATGTGTCTATATTTTTTATAGTGTAGTTATACGTTTGTTTGTATTTATGGAAAATGTAAAAATAGAAGAAAAAATAAAAACCTCAGATGACGGTAAGGGAATCTTAATAACCAATGATGCCATAGAGCAAATATCTGCTTTATTGAAGAATCAGACTGATAAGAAAGCTCTGAGAGTTGGGGTAAGATCTGGAGGATGCAGTGGTATGAGTTATACGATGGATTTTATTGGTGGAGATGAAATAAATTCAGATGATAAAGTATATGATTATTCATTAAGTTCCGAACAAACTTTTAAAGTAATATGTGACCCGAAAAGTCTTCTGTATATTTACGGCATGCAACTAGATTTCAGTAAAGATCTAATTGGTGGAGGTTTTAATTTCGTTAATCCTAATGCTTCACAAACTTGTGGCTGCGGAAGCTCCTTTGCAGTTTAGAAAAAAAATATATGACAGATGACATTAATCCAATTGAATCCGATTTCAATGCTGCCTTATCTAGATATCAAGATGGCCAAGAGTTAATACCAATTGCACAAGATTTTCAAAAAATAATTCAACAAATACCCAACCACTTTGCTGCTTGGACTTGTCTATCTTGGTTGCAGCTTCTATTGAAGAATAATCAAGAAGCATTAGCTGCGGCTAGACAGGCGGTTCGCTTAAATCAGCAAGACCCGCAAGCAAGAATGAATTTGTCCTTAGCTCTTTTGGCTACAAATAATAAAGGTGTTAGAGAACATGTTGAATTAATTAAAAAAATGGCAATGATGATGCCTGATGTAAAGACAGAGTTAAAAGAGTCAGTTGAAGACGGATTTAATAGATATCCAAACTGGCCAGAATTAACCAAAATCAATAAATGGTTAAAATTTTAAATTGTCCAGAATTTTATTATTAAGTAACGGACATGGAGAAGATTTATCTGGAAGTTTATTAGCCAAATATTTTGTAAAGAAAGGTGATCTTGTAGATGCCTTACCTATTGTAGGTGATGGTGAAAATTATAAAAAAGTAAATATAAGAATTATTGGTAAAACCAAAAAATTTAGAACTGGTGGTATTGGTTATAATTCTTTTCGTGGAAGAATATTTGAAATATTTGGAGGACAAATAATTTACTTTTTTAAAAAATTATATTTGTCTTATAAATTAAGAAATAAATATGATTTTTATTTAGTAATTGGAGATATAGTTCCTATTTTTTTTGCATGGTTTGCAAAAAAAGACTTTTTTACATATTTAGTAGCATATTCTAGTCACTATGAGGGAAATTTAAAATTACCTTGGCCCTGTAAGGTTTTTTTAATCTCAAAATATGCAAAAAAAATATATGCTAGGGATTTTCTAACAGCAGATGATTTAACTCAACAATTAAGAAAAAAAGTATCTTTTCTAGGTAATCCATTTATGGATAAATTTTCTTTTTTTGAAAATAAATCGAAAACTGTTCCTTTTAATATTGGGTTATTTCCTGGAAGTAGATTTCCTGAACTTTTAGATAATTTGAAATTGATTTTAGACGTACTAGAGACAATGTCTAAGTTAAAATATTTTGAGAATATCGCATTCAAGTTTGCCATAGTAAAAGCTCTTTCTATGGAAAAAATTAGGCAGATACTTAATCAAAGAAAATGGATTTATATAGAAAAAAAAGAAAAAAATGATGGTCTAGAATTTACATATGGATTTATTACGATTAATTTGAACTGGAATTTGTTTGAAGAAATATTATTTAAAAGTAATTTCGTAATAAGTATGGCTGGAACTGCATCAGAGCAGGCAATTGGTTTAGCAAAGCCAGTTATTCAAATTGAAGGGAACGGTCCGCAATTTACAAAATCTTTTGCAGAAGCTCAAAGACGATTACTTGGTAGATATGTTTTTTGTTCTACTAATTATATAAATAAGAAAGATCAAATAAATCAGACAATAAATCTAATCCTTAAAGTCATTTATTTGATAAAGCTAGACAAAAATTTTTTGATTTCTTGTCTTGATAATGCAAATCTAAGAATCGGAGAGAGTAATTCATGCCTTAACATAATTAATGATATAAAAGGTTTTCATGAAAAATGACTAAGCAGAAATCTGGATCAAACTTGAAAGTGATTATTGATAATTTTTTATTGATAAATTTATTCGTTGTTATTTTTTTTGCAATATTTTTTATTTTTGCAGTAATTATGCAAATTAATGGAGTATTTGTTTTCTTAAATATTTTTCAGAATCTTTGGAATCCGCTCATCACCCCTTTAATCACAATTTTAATTGTAAGTGCGGTGGTTAATGGAATTAATTCTTGGTGGAAGCGTAAATGGCTTTCTCAAGAAGAGGATATTTAAATTTATATTTTTTTTCTTGTAATTTAATACTGATTACTTTTTGGCCCTCTAGTACTAATTTTGCTCCATCACCTAATAATAATTTCAGTATTGTGCCTGGCACTGGGAGTAGATCTGGCCTTTTGAGGCATCTACCTAAAGTTTTGGAAAAATACTTCATTAATACTGGCTCCGGTGCAACAGCGTTATATACACCAGAAAATTGTTTATCTACTAATGATTTAATTATTAATCCACATAAATCACTTCTATGAATCCAACTCATCCATTGATTACCATCTCCGATTGGACCTCCCAGTCCAATTTTAAATACTGGAAGCATTTTTCCTAGTGCTCCGCCTTCTGCTTCTAAGACTATTCCGATTCTGAAAATTACTAATCTTGAGAAAAATGGTTTTTCGTTCGCAACTTCCTCCCATTTATTACAAAGGTTAGCTAAAAAATCTGAACCACACTGACTATTTTCATTGAACTCTTGAGTTAAACTTGTTCCATAAAAACCTATTGCCGAACCATTTACTATGACTTTTGGATTAATTCTGGATTTTTTCAGGGTTTCCATCAAAAACTTAGTTGAATTAATCCTGCTTTTTTCAATCTCTTCTTTTTGAATATCAGTCCATTTTTTATCTGCTATTGGTTCACCTATTAAATTAATTATCCCATCAGAATCTTTTAAATTATTTAATAGATTTTCATTGCTCCAATTATGTTTTTTTGAAAGATCTAATTTAAAAAATTTAAATTTATCTAGCGGAATATTTATCTTCAAATTATTAATATTTTTTCTACTGATAATGCAGAGTTCGTGGCCTTCTTTGAGTAAAGCTGGGACTAACTCTTTCCCCACAAAACCAGTACATCCAAGGAGTAGCAGACGCATATTTTTAATTATGTAATAGATCTAGACTATTTAAATTTTGTATCGATTGAAATTATTATGGTGTAATCAATTTAAAAAAATTAATGAAAAAAGTTTTTGTATGATAAATTTAGAATCTAAATAAATTAATAAATCACATCATGACTGAGTCGATACCCAAGAAGCCCCTTAAGAAAGGAAGCTTAGTCTTTATAGATAAAAGTATTTATGATGAAAGTGTAGAAGCATTAGCTAGTGATCAAGATTTACCTAGTTATATATTTGAAGGCCCTGGGGAAATTCTAAGTATTAAAGAAGAATATGCTCAAGTAAGGTGGTGTCGTCCAGTACCAGATGTTTGGTTTAAATTAGACCAAGTTAAAGAATACATAGTTTCAGAATAGTTATTCAGGAAATTATAGATTTTTTATCATAAGCCATTTTTGTTTGGATTCTTTTTGCCTCTTTCATCATTTCTTTTCCATCAAATAAATAATCATCTACATATCCTTGTGTGTACTTATCCAGTTCCGATAAAGCATCTTTAACTTGAGAAAAACAATGATAAAGATCTAAACCTAAAGAGGATATTGAATTGGGCACAGATATTGACTTATAAAGCTTATCAACTTTTTCAATTTTTCTTTGGGAAACAGAAATGTAACTGCAAAAATTATCCATCAATTCTTCATCATATGGATCAGCAGATAGTTCTTTAATTTCTTTACTCAAAGGTTTGATTATTTGGGTAATAAATCTATTGGTAGGATTATAAATATTTTTAATCCAATTTTTAACTTCATTATCTTTTATTGTAGAACTATATTTTGTTGTATTAATTTTCTCTTCCCAATTTTCATTTCTGAAATTAGATGATTGTTTTAATGAAAATAGGGTTTTATCATATTGTTCTTTTTTAAAAGGATCATTAAGAGTCTCCCATGCATCTTGTATTGCAAGAAACCTATCTTTTTCACCTCCTGCATCGGGGTGATGTTGTTTAACTAAGCGACGATAAGAAGATTTAATTTCACCTTGAGTTGCATTTTCCTTAACCTCTAATTCTTTATAAAGATTTTTGATCATATCTAAATACCCTTGCCTATAGATAACCGTCTTCTCTAGCTGTAATCACAGTGTTTGATTCAAACATTGCTGTAGATAAGTATCTTTCACCAAAACTCGGAAGAATCACTATTAATCTTTGATTAATAAGCTCTTCCCTTTGACCTATTTTGATTGTTGCTGCCAAGGCAGCTCCGCTACTAATTCCTGATAAAAGGCCCTCTAATCGAGCTAATAACCTCCCATAATAAAATGCTTCGTCATCATCTATCTTGAAAATTTCATCTATTAATTGAGTATCAAGTACCTTAGGAACGAAGCCTGCACCGATCCCCTGGATAGAATGAGAACCAGCTTTTTCTCCTGAAATTACAGCGCTTTTTGCGGGTTCTACTGCATATATTTTGCAATTTGGATTAACTTTTTTTAGAAATCGAGAACATCCAGTTATGGTGCCTCCAGTACCAACTCCGGTAACTAATCCATCAATATTTTGATTAGATTGGTCCCAAATTTCTTTAGCTGTGGTTCTTTCATGAATTTCTGGATTTGCAAGATTTTCAAACTGATTAAACTGAAAGCTATTTGGAATACTTGAAGATAATTCACTTGCTAAATCTAGAGCACCTTTCATTCCCTCTTTGCCTGGAGTGAGTTGTAATTCTGCCCCATATGCTCTTAGCATTGCCCTTCTCTCAATACTCATAGTATCTGGCATAGTTAATATCAATCTATAACCTTTTGCTGCTGCAACCATTGCTAAAGCAATTCCAGTATTTCCACTTGTTGCCTCAATTAATGTTGTTTTCCCCGGTAAAATTAAACCATCTTTTTCGGCTGAATTTAACATTGAATATGCAATACGATCTTTGACAGATGCTGATGGATTAAAACTTTCAAGTTTCGCTATTATTTCTGGATGACAATTACAGTATTTTTTTATGCGATCTAATTTTACTAATGGTGTGTTGCCAACTAAAGAAGTAATATCACCTGCTATTTCCATGGAAAAGTTTTTACAAAATTAAATTTGTTCACTATTAGTTTAAATGTATTTATATGTCTTTTATAAAAAAATTTTAAATTGAACTTAATTTCAAAACAACTTCTTAGAAAAGATTGTTCTATAGTTTGTTTATAATATAAAATTTTACAATTCTTTTATGTATTCTCTTGAAATAAGTCTAAGATATTCCCCCTTTCCCCTTTCAATTCAGAAGAAAGAGTACGAGGAAGTTAAAAGAATCTATGATGAAATAAAAGATTCTATGAATAGTGATAACCAAAACTCCTCTTTAATCGAATTAAGTTGTGAAAAAGTTCAGGATAAATTGATAACTGTTCTTGCTAAAGAAGTTATTTCTGTTCAGATATATGAAAAGTCAGCAGTTGCTGGTGGATCAAAAAGACCTGGATTTTCCTTAGATATTTAAAATGATCGAGATCGAGGATACTTTGCAAAATGGAGTACCTAATGTAACTTTCAAAAATGTGAGTTTTTCATGGCCAGGAAAAAATGAGTATGTAATAAATAATTGTAATTTTTCTATTAATAAAACTGGGTTATGGATGATTGTTGGTAAAAATGGAAGCGGAAAGAGTACTTTGCTCAAGTTAATTAATGGAATTCTAAAACCAAGCAATGGAGTCATAAATAAATTAGCAAATATTGGCATGGTTTTTCAGAATCCTGATCATCAAATATTAATGCCAAACTGTAGGAGTGAACTTCTTCTGAATATTAATCAAAATTTAAGTAGAAAAGATATTTCTAATAAAATTGACATTGCTCTAAAGAAGGTTGGATTAGCTGGATTTGACAAAAGGTCGATTCATACATTAAGTGGCGGTCAAAAACAGCGTTTAACTATTGCATCTTCATTGATAAGTGATAAGAATTTCATTCTTATGGATGAGCCCACAGCGCTATTAGATAGTTCTAGTCAATTAGCAGTTTTAGAAATAATTAAGGGCCTTACAAAGAATAAAAGAAACCCATTCACTGCTTTATGGATTACTCATCGTTTAGAGGAATTAAGTTATGCAGATGCAGTTGCAGAGATGAAGAATGGAAATTTATCAGATTGGCAGAAACCATTTAACTTTCAATATAATTAAGATTTACCCCTTGTCATAAGGTACATGTAAGAGTTAAATTTTTATATGTTCCTCGGTAGCTCAGCGGTAGAGCGATCGACTGTTAATCGATTGGTCGCAGGTTCGAATCCCGCCCGGGGAGTTTAAAAGTCAAGAAAAGTCATACTAAGTCACCCTTAGGTGACTTTTTTTATGTCTGTGAAACAGTTATGAGAGAAAAATATCTAGACGAACAATGACACTTTAATCTAATTGTGTTCGTCTATTATTCGTCTTTTTATTCATCTTTTGAAATCCTATTCGTCCATTATTTTTATCACTTATAAGACATAAAAAAAAGACCACTATTTCTAGAGGTCTTTTCTAATTTTACCGAATCAAGTGTTTCCTTGTTTCCACTGTTTCAGTAAAAACTTTCCTTCACACACATAAACATTATGCCTTATATTTCTTTTTCGTGGAAGGGACAAAAGGAATGTTACTAAACTGTCACATGTGACAGTTTCCTTTTTCTGGATATATGGCAATAAAAAAACATCCTAATTTAAAGAAAAGGATGTTTACTTATCAGAAATATGTGTGTGAGGAGTTTCTGATGTATATAACCTACTGGATAAAGGGAACAAATATCTACAGTATTAATTCCTATTTCTTTTTCCAAAATAAGTAAAGATTTGAAAATTGGTTTTTAGTGTCCACAATTGCGGTGCTTGTTGAGATCAATTTCCATCCAGAAGCATTCCTTTTATTGATAATTGATGCAATTTCATTCTCTTGTCTTTGAGTATTTGCATTTCCTGCTGCGTAATAGATATCAAGATCATTTTTTACATTTGACATATTTAAATGTGTTGGTTTATTCAAAGTTAATATTACTCAATCTTTCATCGATACTTGAGTGAATTCGATAAGGTTATTGGAAATAAGTATTGTATGGTTTTACCTTCACCTCAAATTACAATTGGATTATTGCTTATAAGTATTGGAATAGTCGTAACTTTTGATATCAAAATTGATTTATTTAAAGGTAAAGAGTAAAAGATTTCTAATGCTTTATGGAAAAGGAACCTAATTACGACAATGATGGATTAGATCCATCCGAAGAATATTTTAAAGGAAAAGGTAATGATGATGATACCTATTCCCCTCCAGAAGAATCAGAACCACCACACTATTGAGCAAAAGGAAATTTATTGACAGTCAATTTACATTAGAGGGTATAACTACCCTCTTTTTTTAATGTCCATTAATACATTTCTTTTGCTGTTATTTGTAATTGCGAATTACATAAACTTATTTTTAAATATAAAAAATAAAAAAAATGATTGGAAGGGTTTTGTTTTGGGGTATAATCAAGAATTTTCATAAAAAATAAACTATCATTTATAGAATCAATGAAAATAAAAATAATACCAAATATTTAATGTTGCGACTTCTTCCACTACCGATTTTTATTTGCATTTATCTATTCTCTTGGTGGAGATGTAAAAAAAATATTATCGCTAGTGATAAGCAACTAAAACCATGCATTGATTGGGCATATGTAAAAAATTTACCTCTCCCACCAAAACCTTCATTTATCGAGTTTTATATTGTTTATGTTTCTTCTTTTTTTAAATTTCCCTTTGGGATAATTGTTCAACAACTACCTTTCTCAAAGAAAGTAAGATATTACGAAAGAGAAATGAAATTAATATTTGATAAATGGAATTTAGAAAAAATTAAAAAAATAAAAAACTAATTTATTCGTCAAAATATTCGTCCATTTTCTTATTTCTTTCATATTTGTGATGACATATCGCTTCATATCAAGACATATTTTATTAAGTGCTCGAACGCCCGGGGAGTTTATTTCTCCTAAATAAGAGGTATTGAGATCTTCGGGTCTCTTTTTTATTTAAAATACAACTAACCAAAAGGAAAAACTTAAAAAGCGCCTCATAACCTACTTCTAAAGAGTTAATCATCCCACATGTCTTGTTTACTCTGTTCGATATTATTTTTTTCAAGCAATTCTAATCTATGCTCTTTTGAATCTTCTTCAAAATTTTGTAAGTTTTCTTTGTTTGCAAATTTTTGTTGAATCTCCAAAATTATAATCTCAAATTGATCGCCATAAAATTTAGACATTTCCATCCATGCTTCCATTTCCTCCTCTTTTCCAATTGTGTCATTTATCTGATGGCTAATTATTTCCAAAACAAATTCTTTTAACTCTTTATGGCTCATGCTTTCAACTTTTTTTTGAATATAAAATTCTTTTAGATGTTGTAACTGCTTTTTAGATAAATCGGTGTAAGTGATAGATTTCTTTTTCATTAATATTCAGTTTATTTTTATAATAGAGTTAACCATTAGCATCTAAAAAAGATTTTCAATTACTAACAACTTACA
The DNA here is from genome assembly GCA_003282425.1 of Prochlorococcus sp. AG-335-A05. Lineage (GTDB taxonomy): Bacteria > Cyanobacteriota > Cyanobacteriia > PCC-6307 > Cyanobiaceae > Prochlorococcus_A. Next base: position 117,499 of record QBZF01000001.1, read on the forward strand.
TTTTATTCTACGAAAAAACTTTAGTTTAAAAACAAAAGATTTAAATTTGTATGATAACAATCACCTGAATTTATTACTTTCATAGATATTAATATTCATGTTTTGATTAAAATTTAACTGTCGTTACTTGCCGATTTATATTGAATTATTAAGTAATTATTAAGCAAATCGAAAGAATTTATAAAATTTATATTTTATTTTTAGTTGATATTTCCGTCTAATCCATTGAAGTAATTAGTTTTTTTATTGTAATAACTTATATAAGTCTTTAAATTAGGTCTGCAATAAATGCAAAATGTTGAGAGAATCGTTATACAAAATCTTAATCTAAGTTTAATAATCGGTCAGATATGAAAATTTCAATCCTATTAATAGAAGACGATCGTGATATGCGTGAATTAGTATCTGGTCATCTTGAGCATTCTGGTTTTGATGTTCAAAAAGCAGAAGATGGTATTAAAGGTCAAGCTTTAGCCCTTCAATATTCTCCTGACTTAATTCTTCTAGATTTAATGTTACCTAGCGTTGATGGTTTGACATTATGCCAAAGACTGCGTAGAGATGAAAGGACTTCAAATATTCCCATCTTAATGATCACAGCTTTGGGTGGACTTAAAGATAAAGTTACTGGATTTAATTCAGGTGCTGATGATTACATCACAAAACCATTTGATTTAGAAGAATTATACGTTCGTATTAAAGCTTTATTAAGAAGAACTAATAGAGCACAATTGAATTCAACTAATCAACAAGAAATTTTAAATTATGGACCTCTTACTCTTGTTCCGGAAAGATTTGAAGCTATTTGGTTCGAATCTGCCGTGAGACTTACCCATTTAGAATTTGAGCTACTTCACTGTTTACTGCAAAGACATGGTCAAACAGTCTCTCCAGCATTGATATTAAAGGAAGTATGGGGTTATGAACCTGACGATGATATTGAGACTATTAGAGTTCATGTAAGACACTTAAGAACAAAATTAGAACCTGACCCTCGCAAGCCAAAATATATAAAAACTGTTTATGGAGCGGGATATTGTCTTGAGTTACCTGCGGTAGCTAAGGTTGATAATGGTATGCAAGAGTTTGCCGAATCTACAAATTAAAAACTTAATCATATGAGTAATTAAGTAACTTTACAAATCTTCAATTGCTATTTTTAATAAAGTTACTTCCCATGCTAGTCGTGGTTGTATAAAACTTTTAAGATGTGCCTTCAAATCTTCTAGTTTTTTGACGATATTTTTATTTCTAGTTTTTGCCCAACATTTTTGTTGTACAAAATTTATTAAAAACATTTGTTGATCAATATCTAGTTCTTCAGATATTAATTTTGTTATTTTTAGTATTTCTAAATTATCACTTAATGGAAAGTCCAAGTTTTCTTTAATTGCATTTGGTAATTGGTTCCAAATTTTTATATCTTTCAGTATTTTTCCTGGAGAGCCATTTGCTGAATTAATAAAATATTCTAAATCTATTTCTTTATAAATATCAAAAACTGTAGAATCTAAATTATTTCTTATGAAAATCTCAATCTTTTTATATGAAAAAGCTTTAAATCTTATCAGTTGACATCTTGAGATAATAGTATCCAAAAGTAAATTTAACCTAGAAGTTAAAAGAATAAATATACCGTTAGAGGGCTCTTCTAGTGTTTTTAAAAGACAATTAGATGCTGCTTCATTCATAAGATGTGCATCATCAATTAATACAATTTTTCCACCTGATTCAATGGATTTTTGACCTAGAAAAGTCTTTAAATTTCTAATTTGCTCTATTCTTATTGTTTCTTTATTATTTTTTGAAGGTTCAGCTTCTGAAAGATTTATAAGATTACCTTTAAAAAAATAGGTAGGCTCAATAAATAAGAAATCAGGGTGGTTTTTATCTAAGATTTTTTTTTCAATGTTTGAATTAGACGAATATTTATTAAAAATTTCCATAATAAATTTCATGGCGGTTTGTTTTTTTCCTATACCTTCCGGACCATAAAATATATAACCGTTGGAAAATGCTTTTCTCTTGAGTATGTTTTCTAGATTTTCATTAGCTTCTTTATTAATTAAAAGATTCTCAGTTTTAAGATCAATCATTGTTTACTTGAGAAAACTTTTTGAGTATGGTTTCTTTTATTTCATTAGTGATAGTATTTATATCTTGTACAGCAGATATTGTTGTCCAATTTTTTTCTTTTGCAATCAACTTAAAACCTTCATTAACTTTTTCTAGGAATTTTATCCCTTCAGATTCTATCCTATCTGGAATAAAATTTGCCCTTCGTAATACACTTTCTTCTGCTGAAATTTCTAGAAAAATAGTCAGGTCTGGGTATTCTTCTTGACAAACAATAGATTCGATATTTTTGATAATCTCAAGATTTATATTTCTACCATAACCTTGATAAGCAAGTGTAGAGTCACAAAATCTATCGCTAAGTACCCAGTCTTGATTTTCTAAAGCAGGTGATATGGTTTTGGAAATATGTTCTGCTCTATCAGCAGAATAAAGCAATAATTCAGCCAGAGAAGAAGGTTTATTATCTTCATGATTTTCAAGTATTAAATTTCTAATTTTTTTACCTAATAAGCTTCCTCCAGGTTCTCTAGTTTTTACTAATTTTTGCTTTCCTCTTAAAAGACCACTAGTTGGGATCCATCTAGAAATTTCATCAATTTGGGTTGTTTTACCGCAACCATCAATTCCTTCAATAACAATAAATTTACCCCTCATTTATTCTAAAGATAAAGCATTTATTACAACGGTTATTGAACTAGTTGCCATCAATAATGCTGCGATTGATGGTGTAAGAAGAATGCCATATTTTGGAAATAGAATACCTCCCGCTATGGGAATTGCAATCAAGTTGTATCCAAAAGCCCAGAATAGATTTTGTTTAATTTTTCCTATTGTTCTTTTTGCAAGATTAAGTGAATAAGGTAATCCAGATAACTGATCTCCCATTAAAACAACATCTGCATTCGCTTTCGCAATCTGGGTACCTGAACCAACTGCTATTCCTAAATTTGAAGCTGCCAAAGCAGGTGCATCATTTATTCCATCTCCAATCATTGCAACTTTATTGCTCTTCTTTAAATTTTCAATTATTTTTAATTTCATTTCTGGAAGAAGATCCCATTTTATTTCTGTTTCTGGACTATCCAATTTTTTTGCCAACTCGACTACAGTTTCTTTTCTATCTCCGCTTAAAATTTTTATATTATAATTATCATTTCTTAATTTTTGAACGGAACTAATAGAATCCTCTCTTAATAAATCACCTAATAAAATAAATCCTAGTAACTTTTTGTTTATACATACTCCAATCACAGAATGGGATTTGTTTTCTTCAGTTTCTAATTTTTCTTTTGATTTGCTGTCAATTATTACTCCTTTACTAGTCAACCATTCAACACTCCCAATATTGATTTCCCCATCAATTGAATCAAGTTCTCCTGATATACCTCTACCAGATTCTGTATGGATTTTTTTAATTGTCAACAAGCCAAGGTTTTGTTTTTTGGCTTCATTAACTAATGCACTAGCTATGGGATGTCGGCTTTGACTTTCTAAACTTGCAGATATTTTTAATAGAAACAATTTATCAGCAGTATTTAAATAATCGATTATGAAAGGTTTACCTTTGGTCAATGTTCCTGTTTTATCAAAAATAATATAATTAATTTTTGATGCCATTTCTATTTTATCTCCTCCTTTAAATAAAACCCCTTTTTTTGCAGCTTTACCTGAAGCAACTGTTATTACAGTGGGAGTAGCAAGTCCTAAAGCGCAAGGACAAGCTATTACTAAAACAGCAATTGAGAGTTGAATGGCTAAAGTTAAAAAATTTTCAGCATTACTACCTAATGAATTATGTAAGGTATGGTTGGAGGTGGTTATCAAGTCATGATGATTTTTTATTAACAAATCGGGCCAAATTTGTTTTGCACC
>QBZF01000002.1 GCA_003282425.1 Prochlorococcus sp. AG-335-A05
TGTGTAACTTTCTAAATCCTTTTGCTTTATAAAATTCATTTTCTATATATAGCTCCTTACCTTCTACATTGGAAATTATATTTGAAAGTTTAGGATCTACGTCTATGCAATTGAGGTCATTAAGCTTAGAACTATGAACCTTTATATTTTGCAACAAAGTCAAAATAAGTGGGTCAATTAATTTAGTTTTGGTTAAAGATTTAGACAACAAGTTTAAAAAGTATCAAAATTAAAATAAGGAAAGGATTTTAATGAACCCTGGAGAAGTTAAATACTTTAACCATTCAAGCAAACCTAAATGCGTTTTTGTGGAAAATAAAGAATTACCTCTTGTATGCATAGATTTTTGGTTTAAAGCAGGATCTGTATTTGAGGAATCAGATAGAGACGGAACAGCTCATTTTTTGGAACATATGATTTTTAAGGGTAGTAACAAATTAATGCCAGGGGAATTTGATTATAAAATCGAATCTCTTGGGGGGATGAGCAACGCTTCAACTGGATATGATGATGCACATTACTATGTATTAATACCTGAAAACAACTTTAAAGAATCACTGGCTCTTTTGACAAACATTGTTTTATCTCCAAGTATTAATATTCATGAATTTGAAAAAGAGAAAAGTGTTGTCATTGATGAAATAAAACAACAAAATGATCAGCCTGATGAAAAACTTTTTAATTATTTTTTAAGCAGAGTATGGAAGGATAATAAATATGGCAAAACAATATTAGGCACCGAAAAAAATCTCCAAGCATTAAAAAAAGCTGATTTAGAAAAATTTCACAAAAGCTTTTACAAAAAGAATAATTTTTGTATTGCAATTGCTGGAAATCTATCTGAGAAAACTTTTGAAATATATAACGAAAACAACTTTTCTTATCTAGATCCTGATGAAACTTCTCTAATAAAAAATAATAATAAATCAATTTTAGTCGCAAGCACTGGAAGAGAAGAGATTAATTTTAAGAATATTGAATTGTCTAGAATATTCATGGCTTGGAGTATACCAACCCTAAAGAATCAAAAAATGAATATAGGCTTTGAAATATTAGCATCAATACTTTGTGTTGGAAGAAATAGCAGATTAGTAAAAGTTTTAAAGGAAGAAAGGAACCTAGTTGAATCAATATATGTAGATGTAAATGCTGGAGAATTTGGTAGTTTATTAATAATTGAAGCTTGTTGCGATGAAATAAATTTAAAAAACGTAGAAGAAGAAATTAATAAAACAATTCAACAAGTTATTAGTTGTAAAAATTTAACTTTAAATGAGATTAGAAAAGCAATTAATATTGTTAAAAGTAACTATATTTTTAATCTAGAAACGTCAACACAATTAACTTCATTTTTTGGAAATGAGCTTTTATGGGGTAGAAAAAATACTCTAAATGATTTAAATAATCATTTAAATTACTGGAATAATACAAATAATTTTAAGGAAATCATAAATTATTTATCAAGAAATAAATTTACTTTAATTGCATCAACAGGCAAATGACAAAAGCACATTACGATTCAAAAATTAGTAGGAATTTTTCAATTGCGATGGTTTGGATAAATGGTGGAAGCAATATGGATATTGAAGAGAAAAAAGGGATCAATCAAATTCTTTGCTCATTATTGACAAGAGGATGTAAAGGTTTTGAAAATTTAGCTTTTTCAGAGTATATCGATGCTCATGGAGCGGAACTAAATTTAGAGACATTAGAGGACGGTATCATAATAAGCCTCAAATCATTAAATGAACATTTTAATAAACTTTTACCTTTAATAAATTTAATTATAAATGAACCATCACTTTCATATAACCAATTCCAAAATGTAAAGAAATCAACAATTAATACCTTAAAAAAAGATAGGGAAAATCCATTTAATATTACCTTTGAAAGATGGAGAAAAATTGTTTATTTAAAACATTCCTACGCTTACAACTCTTCTGGATATGAAGAAGATATTTTAAAAATTACTCATAATGATATTTTATCTGAATATGAGAATTTTAAAAATAGAAATAAGTATCTAATTTCTAATAATTTAAAAATCAAAAATAAAAGTTTTGATTTATTAAACCAAAATATTGACCAAAATAAAATTGCTTGTAACCTAGAAAGCAAAAATTACAACAATAATCCTAATCTTTTAAATAGGTTTATAAGTACATATCAGAAGTCGAATCAAATAATTTTAATGTTGGGTAATCAAACATGTCCGATATCAAGCAATGAATACTTACCTTTGAAAATTTTAGAATCACATCTCTCGTACGGAATGAGCTCTGTGTTGTTCAAATTGTTCAGAGAAAGAAATGGTTTAACTTATGAAGTTGGGGTCTATAACCCTTATAGAAAAGAAAATTCTCCTTTTTTAGTTTACTTTTCTGTCTCAAATAAAAATGCGCTTCTTGCATTTGAAATATTATCCGAATTGTGGAGAAAATTATTATCTTCTTCAATTGCCGAAAAGGATATTTATTTAGCAAAAATTAAATTGAAAAGTTCATTTCTAATATCTAACCAGACTTTAAATGAAATATTACATCGAAAGATTCAATACATGGGATATTCATTAGGCCAAAATTATGATTTTATAAATAAAATTGACCAAATAAACTCTGCAGATATTTTGAAAGTGACTAAAAAATATTTTAAAAAACCCTTTTTAAGTATTTATGGAGAGGAAAAAATATGTAATAAAATTAATAAACTTTGGATAAAAAATTTTTAAGTTTGTGTTTTTTCTATCTTATCAGTATCAATTAAGAAAGAACCTCTTCTAAATTTTATTTCAACGGTATCCGGAGATTTTATAGCTATTATTTCCCCAATCTCGTCAATAGCTACTAAGTCAGGTGGCCTAAGCATAGGCATATTGTCAGAGGTTTTAAGATAAGACAAAGGATTTTTTAATTTTACTTTATCCTGAATATTAAATTCCATTAAAATAACCATGGGTAAATTTAATCTACTATAAATATAAATTTACGAAAAATATCAACGAAATGCATCGTTTCATTCTAGAATTGTACAAATTTATATACAAAATAAATTAATGAATCAAAAACTCAAAACAATAATTTTATGGGCGCTTCCAATTATTCTAGTCATAGCTCTTTCATATCAATTCCTCTCAACAAGAAATATAGATTCATTAAAATCAAATGGTACTACAATAGCCCCTAAAAATTCAGCTGTAGCAAGAGTTAGTTATGGAAGATTTTTAGATTATATTAAATCAGGTCGAGTTACATCAGTTGATATTTTTGATGGAGGTAGAAATGCTGTTATCGAAACTATAGATTCAGATCTTGATAATAAAGTACAAAGATTGAGAGTAGACTTGCCTGGTCTTACACCTGAATTAATAACTAATCTCAAAAATGAAGGAATAAGTTTTGATGTTCAACCTGTGAAAACTGCACCACCAGCATTAGGTATTCTCGGTAATCTTCTATTCCCTGCAATTCTGATAGGAGGTTTAATTCTTTTAGCTAGGAGATCAAATGGTATGCCCGGAGGACCAGGTCAAGCTATGCAATTTGGAAAATCAAAAGCTAGATTTGCTATGGATGCAGATACTGGAGTTGTATTTGACGATGTTGCAGGAGTTAATGAGGCAAAAGAGGATTTAGAAGAGGTAGTTACATTTTTAAAGAAACCTGAAAAATTTACTTCTGTTGGTGCTCGCATACCCAAAGGGGTTTTACTTGTAGGTCCTCCAGGAACTGGTAAAACACTATTAGCAAAAGCAATTGCAGGAGAAGCAGGAGTTCCATTCTTCTCGCTTGCAGGGTCAGAATTTGTAGAAATGTTTGTTGGAGTAGGTGCAAGTAGAGTTAGGGATCTTTTCAAAAAAGCCAAAGAGAATAGTCCATGCTTAATATTCATTGATGAAATTGATGCAGTAGGAAGGCAAAGGGGAGCTGGTATCGGTGGTGGAAATGACGAAAGAGAACAAACTCTTAACCAACTTTTAACTGAAATGGATGGATTTGAAGGTAATAGTGGGATTATTATTATTGCTGCAACTAACCGTCCAGATGTTTTGGATTCAGCCTTAATGAGGCCAGGAAGATTCGATAGACAAGTTACAGTTGATGCTCCTGATATTAAAGGTAGATTATCGATACTTGAAGTCCACTCAAAAAATAAAACTCTCCAGGAGGACTTAACCTTAGAAAGCATTGCGAGAAGGACTCCTGGTTTTACTGGAGCGGATTTAGCAAATCTTTTAAATGAAGCTGCAATCTTAACCGCAAGAAGAAGAAAAGAGTCAATAGGCATTTTAGAAATAGATGATTCAGTTGATAGAATAGTTGCCGGAATGGAAGGTTCTCCACTAACAGATGGAAGAAGCAAAAGATTAATTGCTTATCATGAAGTTGGACATGCAATAATAGGAACCTTAGTAAAAGCTCATGATCCTGTTCAGAAAGTAACTGTAATTCCAAGAGGGCAAGCAAAAGGTCTTACTTGGTTTACTCCTGATGATGATCAATCACTTATAAGTAGAGCAAATTTGAAGGCAAGGATAATGGGTGCTCTTGGAGGAAGAGCGGCTGAGGATGTTGTATTTGGTAAAGGTGAAATAACAACTGGAGCTGGGGGAGATTTTCAACAAGTAGCTTCAATGGCTAGACAAATGGTTACTAGATTTGGAATGAGTGAACTTGGTCCAATTGCTCTTGAAGGTGGTAATCAAGAGGTTTTTGTAGGAAGAGATTTAATGACTAGAAGTGAAGTTTCTGACTCTATCTCTAGACAAATTGATGAAAGTGTAAGAGTTATGGTAAAGGACTGTTATAAACAAACCTACTCAATAATAAGTAAGAACAGGGAGGCAATGGATAAAATAGTTGATCTTTTAATAGAAAAAGAAACATTGGATGGTGAAGAGTTTGTAAAAATCCTTTCTGAATTCACACAAATTCCGGAAAAAGAAAGAACTCCACAAATACTTAATTAAGTATTTTTAATTGGTTTTTTATCTAAAACCAAATCTATTAGACCATACTCTACTGCCTCCTGCGGAGACATATAAAAATCTCTATCAGTATCTTCCTTAATAGTTTCAAGTTCTTTACCTGTTCTTTCAGAAAGCTCGGTATTTAAACGTTCTTTTAAATATAAAATTTCATCAGCTTGAATTCTTATATCACTGGCTTGTCCTCTTGCACCACCAAGAGGTTGATGAATCATAATTCTTGAATGTCTCAGGCTACTTCTTTTACCTTTAGTTCCAGCCGCAAGTAAAAAAGCACCCATACTAGCAGCGAGCCCAACACAAACAGTATGTATATCAGGCTTTACATGTTGCATAGTATCGAAAATGCCTAAACCATCATAAACTGATCCTCCAGGAGAATTAATATACATGTAGATATCTTTCTCAGGATCTTCTGCTTCGAGGAAAAGTAATTGAGCAACAATTCTATTAGCAGTATCACTAGTGACTTGTTCTCCTAAGAATATAATCCTCTCTCTTAAAAGTCTCGAGTATATATCAAATACTCTTTCACTTCCGCCAGATTCTTCTAAAACTAAAGGGATCATAATAATATTTATCTGTTTATTAGATCTTAACGATATTGACTCAACATACGCTATGGTTATTAAGGTTTACATATAAACAATTGAAAGAAAAATTGACTGTCTCAGATAGCAAAAAGTTATTTCATGAACAATTCCCTTACGTAATTCCAGGTTTATATAAAAGGATAGTTGATGAAATGCTTGTTGAACTAAATCTTTTAAATCACCAAAATGAATTTATTCAAGATGATTTATTTTGTGTTGGTCTTACAGAAACATTCAAAGAATTAACGAAAGGTTATAAGCCTGAGGAACATTTAGCGGTACTTTTTGAATCATTATGTAATTCCTCAAATTTTGAACCTAAAAAAATAAAAGAAGCTTCCAAGAAAACTCTTGAAGGCTACAAAGATAAATCCTTAAAAGAAATCTCTATTTTATTAAAAGAAAAATCAGATACTAATCTATACTCTTCAAGGATATTGAATTTAGGTATTTACTTAATTATAGCTAGTGCCACTGATTTCAAGAATGTTAAGGATTCTGAAAAAAATAAAATCATTTCAGATATCATTAATAAATTAAATTTATCATTCAATAAAGCAGAAAAGGATATTGGAATTTATAAAAGCAGTATTATAAAAATGGAACAAGCGAAAGAACTACTTCTAGAAGCAAAAATTAAAGATAAAAAAGAAAAGAACAAATAGTTTTTTAAATTAAAAAATTATTTTTCTATTCTTCTCTTATCTTTCCAAGAAATATAAGAAATATAAATTACTGCTATAGTAATTAGAGTTAGTAGAGCAAAAGATGCAAAAATAAGAAATTTGCTTAAATAATCTTCATAGTTAAATGATGAAAAATCATATATCAATAGAACCGTCACCATTTCTGCCCCAAACAACCATAGCAATTGAAAAAGTAAAAATTGCTGCTAAAGCAGCCCAACCTATCTGAAAAATCATCGTAATTTAATTAATAAACTCAATATAACAGAACATCCAAAAAATATTTTTTAATGCAATCCTTTTCAAACAAAAATTTATCTCTCAAAAATGAATTCTGTTAAATACAATATTCTTAACGAGGGCAATCATCTTGGGAAGAGTTGTTTTAAACCATAGTACTCACATAGAGGGTTTGATTCCAGTTCTTAAAAAACTTGCCTTAAACATAAGAATCAAAACTATAACCCCTGCAATAATATCAAGAGTAAGAGGGAGATCTAATAATTTAGTTATAAGAGTATCTGTAAAGACAATTAACGGTTATAAAGCAATTGCAAGAAGGGGCAAAACAGCTCAAGAAGTTTTTATTTCTACAGACTTAAGTAAAGATGAATTAAAAAAGCTTTTAGATTTTTGTAATTATGGTTAATCTTAAAAATAAGATTTAAACTTTCTTTAAAATAAAAAAAATTAATGAAATTATTTTTCAATACCCTTTTATTTTTTTTAATTTTATTTTTATTTGAAAATAGCGCTTATTCACTTTCTGATTATCAAATTAAAGAAATATGTAAAAAGGTGTCAAAAAGATCTACTTGTATAAAAAAACTAAAATTTAAAAAATTAAATTTATTACAAGGTAATAAAATTGAAATTCCTGTTATACCTTTCAAAAAATAAATCTATTTTATATTTCAAACTCTGACTCAAAAAGAGTAAAAGCTTCATGGTAGTCAGCAATCAATTTGTCAGAATTATCATTGAATCCAGTTAACTCATAGTCATTTTTTAATTGATCATAAGAATAAACAACCTCGTTAAAGGCGCTTATATATTCTTTTTGTATATCCTCATCATCAATATCATAAATTTTAGCCAATACTAATTCCACATTTTTTTTTGAAGTATATATTTTTTTTTCGAAATCTTTATTTAACTTTCTTCTTTTTTTAGGCATTATGAATTTATATATTTAAATTACAAATTTACAATAATCAAAATCATGTATAAATCAATTTAAAACTTAAAAAATAAAAATATAGTTTTCAAATCAAAATAAAACCACTATATTCCATATAAGACATTTGATGATATGGAGAAAAAAGAATCAAGAAAGGTGCCAGGTATAAAAGATCCAGCCTTTGAAAATAAAAAATTAAAAGCTTCAACAAATTTAAATAATAAAAAAGATAAATCTCTCCCTTGGTGGGTCGAATTATTATTTGTTCAAATTGGATTACCGGATAAATGGCTAATTAAAGTATTAAAGTCAAAGAAAAAATATACCGAGATGCTTAAAAATGAGAAAAAGTTAATAATTATATTTTTGTTTTTTTTAGCTGCTTTAACTTATATTTATCCATTAGTTAAATACTCTAAAAACAGATTAGATTGCGAGAATAATGCCCAAAATTATATTGTTAAAAATAAAAATCTAACTAACATAAAAAGAAACGAAATAAGAATGTTATCAACTAATTTTTGTAATGGGGGCGATGAAATATATGAAATCAAAAACCTCGAAGATTGATCTAATTATTTATTTCCATATAAAATTACTAAAAACTTATATTATTTTATAAATTAAATTTAATTTCAATTATTAATTCTATGACTAACGTTAGACAAAAAAAAGAAGATGTGAAGATGCATTTAAAGGATCTTAGAAAAGAATTAAAAAGAATACATCTTAGCGTTACTGAAGAGTTATTATTACCACAACCAGATGAGGTCAAAACTCTAATGTATAAAATGGATCAAATGTTGAAAGTAATCGAATCAAAATAAACTATAATTTAAAAATAAAAAACATATTTTCCAAAAAATTGAAATTGGATGAAAAATTCTATAAAGATTACTCAATTATTCTTACTTTTAATTTTTTTAACTTCTTGCAAATCAACAGCTAATAAACAGGAGTTGATAATAGATTCTGAAGAACCGAAGAGTCAGCAAACAAAGTTATTAAAAAGCAAAATGGAAGTAAGATATTCCTGTGGAGAAGAGGGCATTTCTGATTTCCTCAATGATGGATGGATTATTTCTAAAGAATATACAGAAGAAAAGATATGTACCTGGAAATCATTTCCTGCTACTAAAGATTGCGATATGGAAAAAGACAAAGGTTGTAAAATAACAACTCCTGATAAAATAGGTGAAGAGAAAGTTTATTTATTAGAAAAATAGTTACAAATTATGCTGAACAAGAAAGAATATTTGTTAGAAGTCTTATTTAACAAATTAAAAACAAACTCCAAAAATATTAATTTAGAAAAGAAAGAATTTACTAAATTTATTAATTTCCTAATAAATGACAATCAGTACTAAATAATTACAAATCAAAAATTTGTTAAAATAATATTACTAACAATTTAATAGAGATATTAGTAAATGTATAACTTTTCAACTTTAACGATTATACTTATAAGTATTTTTGTTCTCAGTTTATATTTTTTATTTAAAGTAACTTCTAAAGCAAAAGATTAAATTGATTTTTTTTCAAAATTTAATCTTTAAATAATCGGGTCCTCTCTTAGTAATAAGATTGATTGATAATCAATACTCTCTTTTAACCACTCTTTATATTCTTCTAAAATACATCTTTGATCCCCTTTTTCTAATGATTTAATTCTTTTCTCAGCATTATCGATTGCTAAATTTATGCAAAATTTAATATCTACAGAATTTTCTTTCATAGAAGGATTTTTTTTAAATTTTAATAAATTATGACTACATTTTTGTATTAAATATGACAATAAAAAGCATTTATACTATAAAAGTATCAGGCAATACTGAACTAATCTTAATATATTTATGATAATAAAATTTTACAATTATGTCCTACGAAGCAGGTAGTAAAGAATGTAGACATTTGATTGAGGCTAAAGAAAGTCTATTACTAGCAATGGAATCTTTAAGTAACATCAACTCAACGGATATCTTACAAATACAAATAAAAGAAATTTATAATAAATTAGAGTTATTGCACGACAAAAGAAAAAAAATAGAATTCAGCTCTTAATTTTTCAGAAAAAATTTGATAGTTAGAAACTAGAAATTTTCAAATTCATTCTTGACCTTCTTTTTTCTTTTATCAGACAACAATTCATAAAGTGCATCTAGTTGAGCATGTACTTCCTTTGCTTCGCTAAGATCAGGCAATAAATTATCCCTTATAAGCATCTGATGCATCTCTCTAAGTTCTAACCTTATATATCTAAGATGGGAACTCACTTCTTCTCTTTTAGATGCACTCATATCTACCTAACTTTAATTATCATAATACAATATTGTATTTTTTTATATTTTTAATGAGATATCTCAAACAAATAGAAATTAACCAAAACTTAAATTATTTATTATTTCGTTATTAGTTTATTGTAAAATAGTTTTCATGAAGAAAAAATCATCAAAAAAGAATCCAAAAAAATTAATAAAAGAGGCTAACAATGAATTAGGACAGACAAAAAATTCAGCCAAATTAATTTTATTTATATTTGGCATTGGTCCAATAATTGGAATTATAATATTTTTATTTACTAAAGGATTTTTCAATTCTCCAAACATTTAAGAAAAAATTATAAATTAAAAAATATTTATAATTATTGAAATTTTTTAAGAGAATAAATTCTAAATTCTGCTATTTTTCTTGCATTATTAAGATTTGAAATTACAAATGGGTGATCAGATAAATTTTCAAGAACTTTATCTATTTTCTGAGCCGGATCGTTACAATTCACTTTTTGCCACTCATCATCAAAAGAAATAGCAAAACTGTCTGCATTATTATAGGTTTTATCTTTCATAAAAAGTATTATAAAAATTTAGGGTACTTAAAATAATTACTTGTAAAAATTGTTTAAAAAATAATAACAAAATAATCAGAAAAAAAAATCTAAAAAAATACCTTATTTCATTTTAATTTAGGACGGTAAGGTTATAGATACCATAAAAAAAAGTTACTAAGTTATAAAATCTAATACTTTAATCGCCTTGAAATATTTGACAAAAGTGTTACAATAATGACAAATGCTTTATATAAATGGGAAATCCAGTTAAAAGAATAGGATATTTACCAAGGAAAAGAGTTCTGGAAATTATTGATCAAATATCTAAAAGTGAATCTATAAGCAGGTCAAAAGTTGTTGGAATACTAGTAGAAGAGGCATTGGATGCTAGAGGTATCGCAAATTTTGGATACAGCAATTTGAGTAAAACTAAATCATTTAATTCTGAACTTTATAATGATAATCCACCCATTAAAAATATATCCGATTCAGAGGATGAGTTTGTTGATGATAGCGGATATACAATCTCCTCCCACAAAACTTCAGATAGATCTATCTCAACAGCCGATATTGAACTAGCAAATAAGATTAATATCTTAAAAGAATCAGGTTTAATTTAGTAATAGAAAAATTTTTTTATTTCTTATAAGTATTCATGCATAATATTCAATCTATGATTATTCTATATCCATAATTAAATTTCTTTCAGATAATAAGAGTATCATGTCATTTTCTAAAATAAAAATTCTTTATTAGTAAAAAATGAAAGATATAAAATGCCCATCATGTGGAAAAACATTCAGAATAGATCCAAGCAGCTTTGAAGATATACTCCTTCAAATTAAAGACGAGGAATTTAACAAGCAAATAGAGGAAAGACTTAAACTAGCTGAAGAAGATAAGAATAAAGGTATTGAAATTGCCAAACAAGAATTAAAAATAAAATTAATGGAAGACAGACAAAAAAAAGATATCAAAATTCAAGACCTTGAGTCTAAGTTGAATATTGCTGAAGAAAAGAAATTAAATGCATTAAATGAACTGAAAAATAAAGCAACGAACAAAATCAATTTACTCAATAATGAAGTAATTAAACTAAAGGAGGATATTGAAAGGCAATCCTTAATTAGTGATTTATCGTCAAAGAATAAAGTAATTGAAGCTGTAAATAGTTTAGAAAAAGAAAAAACTTCATTAATAAACTCTATTGAAAAAATGAAATTAGAACAATCTATTAATGCGCGAGAAATTGAAGAAAAATATAGAAACAAAATTACTGAGCGTGATTTAACGATTCAAGAACTAAGAGATATGAAATCAAAACTTTCAACAAAAATGGTTGGAGAAACATTAGAAATACATTGTGAGACGCAATTCAATCTAAATCGTGCTTCTGCTTTTAAAAACTCATATTTTGAAAAAGATAATGATGCAAGTACAGGAAGCAAAGGTGACTATATTTTCAGAGAGTTTGATGATAATAAAATTGAAATCGTTTCCATCATGTTTGAGATGAAAAACCAAAGTGCTGATGGATTTAATAAACGAAAAAATGAAGACTTCTTTAAAGAATTAGATAAAGATAGAACTCAGAAATCATGCGAATATGCGGTATTGGTTTCATTATTGGAACCAGAAAGTGAACTATATAATTCCGGAATTGTAGATGTCTCTTATAAATATCCAAAGATGTTTGTAATAAGGCCACAATTCTTTCTGCCTATTATTTCTCTTCTTAGAAATGCTTCTTTTGAAACTTTAAAGTATAAAACTCAAATAGATTTAATGAAAAGAGAGAATTATGACATAACAAATTTTGAAAGTACTCTAGATCAATTTAAAAATGCTGTAGGGAAAAACGTTTCTTTAGCACAGGATAGATTTAATGACGCAATTTCTGAAATAGATAAATCAATAAGTCATTTACAAAAAACGAAAGAGTCATTACTGGTATCTAAAAAACATCTTTTATCTGCTGATAATAAATCGCAAGATTTAACAGTTAAAAAGTTAACTAAAAATAATCCCACAATGAAGAAGAAATTTAATGATTTAAGAAATGAAGAAGACTTAAAGTAAATTCAAGTCAACTACAGAAAGTTCATAAAATTTTCATATTTAATGATTTATGAATTAATAAGGATATAATACAAATATTGATTTACGAATAAATAATGTCTCAAAACACTCCTATTTATAATATTGCAAAGGACCTAAATATTGATAGTAATAGAATTTTATTGGCTTGCAAATCAATAGGTATTAATGCGAAAGGTGCTACAAAACGATTAAATAAAGAAGAATTAGAAAAAGTAAAAAATTACTTTGAAACAGGTAAAAATGTTTCTGAAGAAATAGTTGAAATTAACCAAAAGAAAACTTCAATTAAAAGCAAAACAAACAAAATTAAAAGAGAAACAAAAATAAGTTATTTCCCAAATAGACTTATTGCCAAATCTTAAATAAAACAAATTTTTTCCCTTTTTCAGTATTTAAAACCACAGAAGAAATACCCAATAAATTACTATAAGTAAAAATACTTAAAATGAAAATCACTGAGGCCTTAAAATCTCTTGAAAGTTCTTGGTCAAGAGAAGAGATCCTATTAAAAATAAAGAATGGTGAAAATTCTGAAAAAATAATAAATGACTTTTGCTCTTCTAAACGACAAGAAATTGAAACACTAACTAATTTTATTAATCCAGACGACAAAGTCCTATTAAGTGAAATAGAAGATTTATCAAATATAGAGTCAAAACTAATAAATAAAATTAAAAATTACAGTCTCAATAAAGTTGATTCATCAAAAAAAGAAATAATTCAAAAAAAAATTTCTCAACCTGAAAAAAAAATATCATTTGATTTAGGGGCTTTCATGACGAAATGGAGTAATAAATTTGTTTTTATTTTTCTTTTAGCTATTTCAGCAATAGCATTGACTAAACAAGCGTGGGCATAATTCGCTAAATTAATAGCATTAAGATAAATTAAATTCTTGAAAGAGGATAGTTCTTATTTAATTAAATACACAAGAAGTGGTCTTTATTGTGAACTAGCAGATGCTTGGATAGATCCAATTAAACCAGTAAAAAGAGCACTTATTACTCATGCCCATATGGATCATTTCACCTTTGGATGCGATGAATATATATCGACCTATGAAACTGCTGTAATTATAAAAGAAAGAATAGGAAAAGAAATCAATATTAAAACTTACGATTATGAAAAAGAATTTAAAATTAACGGTATCAAAATTTCCTTTCATCCTTCAGGTCATATTCTCGGGTCAAGTCAAATCAAATTTAGTCTCGCTGAAGAAATATGGTTAATCACTGGTGATTTTAAACGTCAAAAAGATGAAACTTGCAAAGAATATGAAATAGTAAAAACTGATTATTTGATAAGTGAATCAACTTTTGGCTTGCCAATTTTTAAGTGGGATGAACCTCAAAAGACTGCAACTGATATTTCAAAATGGGTGAACTCATCCCAAGAAAAAACATCTATCTTATTTTGCTATTCGCTTGGAAAAGCACAAAGAATATTGAATGAAATTAGTAAAACAAATTTTATAAATAATATTTATATACACAGCAGTATTTATAGGATGAATAACTGTTATAAAAAATTAGGAATTGATATTATTGAAACAAAGAAATTAGAACAAACTAAGAATAATTTGGATCTAAAAGGAAGTCTAATAATACTTCCACCCTCTTTAAATAAAAGTTCTTATCTAAAAAATTTCAAAGATATACAAACTGGATTTGCAAGTGGATGGATGTCAATTAGAGCACTCAGAAAAAGATCTGGATATGATAAAGGTTTTTCTATCTCAGACCATGCTGATTGGATAGCTATTTTAAGGACAATAAAAGAATCTAAAGCTAAAAATGTTTTTTTTCATCATGGAGATAGTGAAGCTTTAAATAAATATTTAAAAGAAAAAAATTCGATAAATGTTCTTGAATTTGAATATAAAAAATGAGCTTAAAAAAGTTTTCAGAATTATTTATAGATTTAGACTCTTGTAATAGCACAAATAAAAAGATTGGAATTTTACAAAACTATTTTTCTTCAAATGAGGCTTTAGAAAACTCATGGACAATATATTTACTCACAGGAAAAAACAATAAGAGATTTATAAGTGGGCGATCCCTTAAAACTTTATTTTCAGAAATTTATGAATACCCTTTGTGGTTAATTGATTCTTGTTATTTAAAAGTCGGAGATTCTGCAGAAGTTATATCACTATTATTAAGAAATATGATCACTGAAAAAAATATAAAATATCAAGATGTTTCTCTGGATGAATTATTAAACAAATCTTTTCCAGAGTTATCCATTCTTAAAGAAGATGATAAAAAGTTAAAAGTAAAAGAAATTTGGGCAAACATTCCAGTAGATAATCTCCTAGTTATAAATAAAATCTTAACTGGCACTTTTAGAGTTGGAGTCTCTATAGGCTTGATAACAAAATCAATAGCAAAGCTAATTAATCTAGATGAGGCAATAATTTCTCATAGATTAATGGGCGATTTTATTCCCTCTGAAGAATCATATAAATTATTAATAGATAAAAAAATAAATACTTCAGAACTAAATTACAAACCATACCCCTTTCTTCTAGCTAATACTTTTGAAAAGAAAATTATAGATAAATCAATTAACGATTTTCAGTTTGAATGGAAATGGGATGGAATCAGAATTCAATTAATTAAAAGGTCAGGAAAAGTTTCAATATGGACAAGAGGTCAGGATTTAGTAAATAAATCTTTCCCTGAATTAGTAGAAAAAATCTCATCCATCAAAGATGACTTTGTAATAGATGGTGAATTATTAGTCTGGGATTTTAATCAAAATCTTCCTCTTAATTTCTCCTTGCTTCAAAAAAGAATTAATAGAAAGGCGCCATCAAGATCAATTCAAAAAAGTTTACCTATAGTATTTATTGCCTATGATCTTTTAGAAATAAATGGAGAAGATCAAAGAGACTCAAATTTAGTAATTAGAAGAAAAAGTTTAGAAAAACATTTATATAATTGGTTAAATGAAAGTAAGAAAGAATTATCAAATATTTTTAAAATAAGTGATTTAATATATCCAAAAAATTGGGTAGAGGTAGAAACTTTTAAAAACAATTCTAGAGATAATGGAACAGAGGGATTAGTTATTAAAAATAAAAAATCAATATACACTCCAGGTAGAAAGAAAGGTCTTTGGTGGAAATATAAAGTTGATCCAATGCAACTTGATGCAGTCCTAATTTATGCCAAAGGCGGGAGTGGGATAAGAGCAGGTTTATATACTGACTATAGTTTTGCTCTGTGGAAAGATGGAGAATTAATCAAATTTGCTAGTGCCTATTCTGGATTAAACAACAATGAAATTAAAGAGTTAGATAGATGGATTAGACAAAATACTATTGATAGATTTGGACCTGTTAGATCAGTAAGACCAGAAATGGTCTTCGAAATTTCCTTCGAAAATATTCAAATTTCAAAACGTCATAAATCAGGAATTGCTGTAAGATTTCCAAGAATAACTAAATGGAGGAAAGATAAGCTGATTAAAGATGCCGATACCTTAGAAAACGCTGAAAAATTAATGCTGAATAAATAATGGAAAGTGTTATAAATAAAAATGAAATTAAGAATATAGAAAAATTTTTTTATAAAAATAATTGGGAACCTCTGCCATATCAAATTGAATCATGGAAAGCATATTTGAATGGAGAAAATGGAATCATTCAGGTTCCTACAGGCTGCGGTAAAACTTATGCAGCCTTAATGGGACCTCTTTCGAAATTAAAAGATTCCACAAAACCAACTGGATTGAGAATTTTACTAATAACTCCATTAAAAGCGTTAAGTAGAGATTTAAAAAATGCAGTATATTTAGCCGCTCAATTTTTTAATCAAGACATATCAGTTGGAATCAGAAATGGTGATACAAGCTCATATGAAAAAAAGAAGCAAATACTTAAACCTCCAAATATTCTAATAACGACTCCAGAATCACTTTCTCTCCTCTTATCTAATAAAGAATCTAAAAAAATATTTAGTAATTTATATTCAATAATTATTGATGAGTGGCACGAGTTAATGGGTTGTAAAAGAGGCAATCAATGTGAATTATCACTAAGTTGGCTGAGAGGAAATAAAAAAGATTTACAAATTTGGGGAATGTCAGCCACTATCGGTAATATTACAGAAGCAGCAAGAGCTATTGTTGGAATAAAAGGGGAACTCCCAACAGTAATAAGTACTTCTATTCAAAAAGAAATTGAAATACTTAGTGTTTTACCTGAAGAAGAAACAACCTTTCCATGGAGTGGACATTTAGGAATTAGGAGTTATTCTTTACTTCTCAAAATATTAGATAAAAACAAAAGTACACTACTATTCACTAACACTAGGAATCAGTCTGAGAGATGGTATCAATGCTTAAGATTCTGCCTACCAGAAATGGAAGATAAGATTTCTTTGCATCATGGGTCATTGGATAAAGATGAGAGAAAAATAGTTGAGGATGGGGTTAAAAACGGATCTATAAAATGGGTTGTTTGTACAAGCTCATTAGATTTAGGGATTGACTTTCAACCTGTTGATCAAATTGTACAAATAGGAAGTGCTAAAAACTTAGCTCGACTTATTCAAAGGGCAGGGAGAAGTGCTCATAGACCTGGAGGAAAGTCAAAAATAATTTTCATGCCCACTAACTCATTAGAATTACTCGAAATTAGTGCAATGAGGAGAATAATAAAAAGTGGGGTATCTGAAAAAATTAAACTTCCTGAATTATCTTTTGATGTCCTTCTTCAACATCTGGTTAGTTTAGCTTGTGGACCAGGTTTTAATCCGATTACTGAAAAAGAAAGAATTAAAGATTGCTGGAGTTATAGAAATCTAAATGATAAAGATTGGGATTGGTGTATTGATTTTTTGGAGTATGGAGGAAAGTGTTTGAAAGCTTATCCAAAATATAAAAAGATAGAAAGAGAAAAATCAAAAGGGGATGAACATAACTTCAAATATTTTGTAAAAGATAAATCTTTAATAAGGATGCATAAGTTTAATATTGGAACAATAACAAGCGATAAATTTATAAATGTAAAATATTTAAAAGGAAAATCATTAGGCAATTTAGAAGAAAACTTTGCTAGTAAATTAAAATCAGGTGATACTTTTTACTTCGCGGGCAAAATACTGGAATTTATAAAAATTAGAGATATGAATTTATATGTAAAAAAATCTTCCAAAAAAAGTTCTTTAATTCCAGCATGGGTTGGAGGTCAAATGGCTATCTCTGATCTTTTAAGTGATAATTTAAGAAGCGAAATAGATATTTGCAATAACTTAAAAATTGATGATCAGTATATTAATAGAGAATTAAACTCATTGCTTCCAATTTTAAAAAAACAGAAAGATCTTTCAGATATTCCACAAAGGAATCAACTTCTTATTGAAATCTATAAAGCTAAAGAATTAACAAGCCTTTTTGTTTTTACGCTTGATGGGAAATTTGTCAATGAAGGAATTGCCTTTCTTTGGGCATTAAGATTTGCTAATAAAAAGCAATCTACATTTAATATTTCTGCAAATGATTTTGGATTTAGCTTAACCACTGCAGAAAATTATGACTTTTCAATTATAAAAAAAGAATTTTCATATTTTATAGAAAATAAAAATTTGGAAGAAGATTTAGAAAATGCTATAAATTTTTCAGAATTAACAAAAAGAAGATTTAAAAACATTGCTCAAATTAGTGGATTAGTGAACCAAAATAATCCCACCAAAACAAAAAGTTCATCTCAACTACAAATAAGTTCCAGTCTTTTTTATGATGTTTTTACTAGATATGAAGAAGATCATCTACTTATAAAACAGGCACATGAAGAAGTAAAAGAGTACCAGTTAGAAAATAAAAGAATTACTAATTCTCTAGAAAGGTTATCTAATTTAGATATAATATTAAACGAGACTAAAACTCCAAGTCCATTTGCTTTTCCATTACTAGTTGAAAGACTTAAAAATACATTAAGCAATGAATCTATAGAAAAAAGAGTAGAAAAACTTATAAAAAAATATAATAGTTAAATGCAAAAAAAGTCTTATTCAATAAGTTGGGGGGATTCGTCATTAGAAATGCTCCCTTCAAAAGCATTACTTTTGCCTCAAACAAATGAACTATTAATATGTGACGTTCATCTCGGTAAAGCAGAATATTTTCAGCAGAATGGAATTCCTCTTACAAATAATTCAGATGAACAAAATTTATTAAGCATAAAAAAAATTGTAGAAAACTATAAACCTTGTAAATTAATTATTTTAGGAGATTTTTTTCATAGTAAATATTCAATAAGTGAATCTTTAAAAAGTAAAGTTGAAAATCTTTCAGAGTCATTAAATATTAAAATTGAACTAATAGTTGGCAATCATGATATCGGTTGCAAAGTTAAAAATATAAGCTTTCTTGAATATAAAAGATCTAGTAATTTTATATTTAGTCACGAGCCAATAGGAAAATTTGAAAATAATATTTTAAATATATGCGGACACTATCATCCGAAAACATTTTTAAAAAATTCAAAAGATAAATTATCCTTTAAATGTTTTGCCATGGATGAAAAAAATAATACATTATACCTCCCAGCATTTGGAGATCTCACAGGAGGATATCCTTGTAAGAATTCATTTAGAAAATGGGCAATTATTTCTGAAAAAGAAATTATTGCAGTATAGAATCTTCAAAATTATTAAAAATAATAATTAAATTTATCCTTTGAGCATACTAATTTATACATATAAATCTCATTATTATTTCTCATTTAGTAGATTTAATCGAATAGTTTGAATAGTTAATGATAAAAATGAGCTCTAAAGAAAAGAATATAAATTTATTTACCCTTTCCTTAACTTGATAATTACGTTATAAAAAAAATAAACTTAACTTTTAATAATGAAAAAATTAATAACTATTCTTATATTTCAGGTTCTGTTAGTGCCATTTGGTGTGAATGCTAATGAAAACTTTTCTGTAGAGATTGAAGCCCTTACATTAGTAATGGAGCAATATGAAAAAGATATTAATCTTGAACTAGAAACTGAACTAGAACTAAATAATAAAAAGCCTAGCTATATGGCTCTTAAACAAGATGAATGTAATGCTACTGTAAAAGTCACTGAGAAAACAGGCCTAGAAATTGTTGGGACTAAATCTTTCGATGTAAATGTTTGCAAGAAAGAAGTAAGTAAGGTTATAAATTAATTCTTTAAATATTTAGTAAAAGTTTATTCTTAAGTAATTTCAAATAAAAAGAGGTCTTTTACTTAAAGAAGGTAAGACCTCGAGACCTGACAGAAACTTTGGAACGGGTTCTGTTAATTAATTGATAACGAATTTTATATTGTACAGATGTAATAAAAAGTACAATTTAAATATTTATTCTTAATCTCCTATTTATTTTTTTTGGATACTTTTTGCATTTCTTCTCTAGACAAAAGAGCTTCTATTTGAGCTAAAACTTTATGCAGTTCTTCTGTCTTTGTTAGAGAAGCCTCTGCGACCTCTCTTAGTTTTTCTAATTGTTCTTGAGTTTTATTCATAATTAATTAGTTAGAAATACATCACTTAAAATGATGGTTTTAAAACAAATTTTCACTCACACATAAACCTATCTTTACTCTGTTTTTTGTAAAGTCAAATAAATCTCTATCTATTGATGTTATATGAGGACTTGCAGTTAAATCTTCTTTTATCATAATCACAATAAGATCAGAGATTAAAAAAGAGTTCAAAATTTATGATGTGAATACTGGTAAGCCTATAGTAGCTGTTGTTATTAATGCACCTGCAAAGATTAAAAAAGGAAGATAAGGAAAGTTTTTCAAATTTACTTTGGTAATTCGTTATAACTATATAGGTATTTATACTGTTTGTCTAGTGCTAATTCTTTCAAATAGTTTAAATTCGTCTTTTATGGGTATCAAATAAAAGTTATCCGAATTTCCCTGAGATATATTCTTGAGTAGTTTTTTCCTTAGGAGAACTAAAAATCTTCTTTGTAGAATTGAATTCCGCTAGATATCCAACCTTACCTCCATCACCATCTTCATATTCAATTGCATTAAAGAAAGCAGTCATATCACTAACTCTTAGAGCTTGCTGCATATTGTGAGTAACTATTATAATTGTGTAATTCTTCTTAAGTTCGTGCATTGTTTCTTCTATTTTTAAAGTTGAAATAGGATCTAATGCTGAGCATGGCTCGTCCATAAGTATTATTTCAGGTTCAATTGCTATTGTTCTTGCTATACATAGTCTTTGTTGTTGCCCTCCGGATAAGGAATAACCACTATCATTTAATTTATCCTTACATTCATCCCATAAAGCAGCTTTTTTAAGTGAAAGTTCCACTAAATCATCAATATCACCAACAAATCCATTAATCCTTGCTCCAAATGCAATATTTTCGTAAATTGATTTAGGGAAAGGGTTAGGTTGCTGAAAAACCATCCCTATTCTTCTTCTAACTTCTACAGGATCTACTCTTTTATCATAAATATTCGTCCCATCAAAAAGAACCGTACCTTTTAAAGAACAATTAGGAATTAAGTCATTCATCCTATTTAAAGACCTTAAAACAGTGGATTTTCCGCATCCAGAAGGTCCAATCAGGGAAGTTATATCTCCTTTCTTGAAATTACAAAAAATATTTTTTACAGCTTCAAATTTTCCATAGCTAATAGAAACATCCTCAAGAGATAAAATGTTATTTTTTTGTGCCTTTTTAGTATTTTTAATCATTTCATACCCTCTTAGTCTTCTCTGTAAATGCGGCTAAAATCCTTGAAAATATATTTACTGAAAGGATAGACAAAACAAGGATGAAAGATGCCGCCCAAGCAAGTTTATTTTGGGCATCATATGGTTCTAAAGCAAAATTATAAATTAAAACTGCGAGAGACCCCATTTCATAAAACAAATCGCCAAATCCCGTTATGTAATAGTAAGAAAATAAAGCAGTAAAAATTAATGGGGCTGTTTCTCCCGCAGCCCTAGCTATACCAAGTACAACACCAGTTGCAATAGACCTAAAAGCAGAGGGTAAAGTTATTTTTAATATTGTTGTATACATACTCGCTCCAACTCCAAGAGAGGCATACCTTAATTCGTTTGGTACTAACTTTAAACCCTCATCAGTTGTTTTTATTACAGTAGGCAGCATCAATATTGAAAGTGCCATTCCTCCAGCCAAGCCACTATACATACTTCCAAATAAAATTTTAGTAGAAACGACTAAGGAATAAATAAATACACCTGCAATTATTGAAGGAACACCAGCTAAAACATTAACTCCAAATCTTATAAACCTTGAAAAAGGTCCTCCTTTTGAATATTCAGCTAAATATATACCACCACCAACACCTACTGGTATCGCAATAATTGAAGCAATGGTAGTGATTATTAATGTCCCGATTAATGCAGGGTTAATTCCACCTGCATCTAAATCATCTCCAGGTGGGTTGGGCTCTAAAGTAAATAGCTCAGGAGTTATCTGTGCTCCACCTTTTATAAGAATATAAGTTACCAAAAATATCAAAGGAAGTATCGCTATAACTACACAAATTAAAGACAAAGATGTAAAAACCTTATCTCCTATATTTCGAGATGAATTTTTCTGGTAAAAAAGTGAATTCATAATATCTAATATTTGAGACTAAATTTCTTAACTAGCCATTGAGCAAAAATATTTACCACCAAAGACAAAATCATTAGAACAAATGCTGCGTAAAACAATGAGGAAACTTGACTTCCATCAGCTTCTCCAAATTGATTTGCGAGCATGGAGGCAATGGTATATCCAGGAGATAATAAAGACCAACTAAATGCATTAGAATTTCCGATAATCATTGTGACCGCCATAGTTTCTCCCATCGCCCGACCTAAAGCCAATAAAACTCCAGCCATAATTCCTGACAATGCAGCTGGCAAAATTACTGAGAAAATAGTTTTCCACCTACTGGCTCCAATTCCATAAGATGCATTTCTAAGCTTTTTAGGGACTTGATTAAGAGAATCTCTAGCAATAGATGTCACTATTGGTAAAAGCATTACGACTAAAATCAATATCGCCAACAAAGAATTCCTACCAGTAGGTTCTGTACTAAATAAAGGAAACCAGCCAAAGAAATTATGTAAAAAGACAAAAAATGCTCTAAAAAAAGGTTCCATTACAAATATTGCCCATAATCCCAAGACAACTGAAGGTATAGCAGCTAGAAGTTCAACAAAAGATCCTATTATTTCTCTAAAAAGTTTAGGAACAAAATCTTCAGTAATAAATATTGCGGTTCCTACACCCAATGGAATAGTTATCAATAATGAAAGAAAAGAGGTTAATAATGTTCCATATATTGCAGTAAATGCACCATATTCATCTTTTACTGGATTCCATTCAGAGGTTACAAGAAACTTTAGACCATACCTTGAGAATGATTCAAATGACTGAAAAAAGACTACTAAAACAATTCCTAAAAGTATGATCGCTACAAAACTAGATAAGACTAGAGCAGTATTCTTAAAAATAATATCTATATTTTTTTCAATTCCGAATCTTTTTCGATTCTTGAAAAGAGCTAATTTCTCTTCCATTAAAAAAAAGAATATCTTTATAAATCTACTACTAAATGAGCAAAAAGACTTCCAGAAAAGTCAAAATTTGGATATTTGATTATTTACAAGTTCTCTTATTCGATGATGATTGAATTAAATTACCCATCCAATTTTTAATATCTGATAATACTTCCAAATCTAATTTGTAGTAAACCCATCTACCCTCTTGTCTATAAGAGATAAGACCTGAATCTTTTAGGATCTTTACGTGATAAGAAATTCTAGATTGAGATAATCCAGTTACTTTAACTATGTCGCAAACGCATATCTCTCCACCCATCATTAATTCAAGAATATTTATTCTGATCGGATCTGAGAGGGACTCCATTATCCCAATAAATTGCTCACTATTAATCTTTTTAAGTTGTTCTAACAAAATCAAAAGATAATTAACTTCTTAAATATTAACCTAAAAAAATTAATTACACATATCAAGAATTATTGATACATCAATTATTTTTGATATATAATAAAACAGTTTTCAATATTTGTTATGAAAATTGGAATTAACGGATTTGGAAGAATTGGGAGGTTAGTTTTAAGAATTTTATGGGAAAAAAAGATATAGAAATAACTCATATAAATGAAATAAGTGGGAATTCTTTAATTGCATCTCATCTCCTAGAGTTTGATTCTGTTCATGGTAGATGGAATAAAGATATAACTTCGAATGACAACGAAATAATGATTGAAGGTAAAAAAATTTCCTTTACATCAACAAAGAACTATCTTGATGTTCCATGGAATAAATCTTCGGTTGATCTTGTTTTGGAATGTACAGGGAAAAATAAATCTCCCGAAGAATTAAATCCATATTTTGATCATCTTGGAATAAAAAAAGTAATAGTTGCTTGTCCTGTAAAAGGAATTGTGGGAGGGGAACAAGCACTTAATATTGTTTATGGAATTAATCAAGCCCTTTATAAAGCTGATAAACATAAATTAATTACTGCAGCGTCCTGTACTACAAATTGCTTAGCCCCCATCGTAAAAGTTGTTAATGAAAATTTCTCAATTAAACATGGGGTCATAACAACTATTCATGACGTTACAAATACACAAGCACCAGTAGATTTTTACAAAAGTGACTTGAGAAGAGCAAGAGGATGCATGCAAAGCTTAATACCTACTACAACTGGATCAGCTAAAGCGATTGCTGAAATTTTCCCTGCATTGGAAGGAAAACTAAATGGTCATGAAGTAAGGGTTCCACTTCTAAACGCCTCATTAACCGATGCAGTTTTTGAATTAAATAAGGAAGTAACTGAAGAGCAAGTAAATAATGAATTTAAAAAGGCATCTGAAACATACTTAAAAGGTATTCTTGGATACGAGGAGAGACCCTTAGTATCAGCTGATTACTTAAATGACTGTAGAAGTTCAATAATTGATGGACTTTCAACGATGGTTGTAAATTCAAATTTATTAAAGGTTTATGCTTGGTATGACAATGAGTGAGGTTATAGTTGCAGGCTTGCAGATCTTACTTCTTATGTAATTGAGAAAGAAAATAAATTTTAGTTTTTATGAAGTTATCTAGTCTTCAACAATATAGTGTCGTTACCGCAAACTATTGGGCATTTACTCTTACTGACGGTGCATTGAGAATACTAGTTGTTGGTCATTTTCATGAACTTGGTTATTCAACTCTGCAAATTGCTTTACTTTTTCTTGTCTATGGGTTTTTTGGAATAATTACAAATCTTTTTGGAGGCTGGATAGGAGCAAGATATGGTTTAAGACTTACTTTATGGATAGGAACAATTTTGCAAATTCTTGCTCTTTTCATGCTGATTCCAGTCAAAGAGAATTGGTCAGTATTCTTTAGCGTCTCATACGTTATGTTAGCCCAAGCTCTTAGTGGGGTAGCAAAAGATTTAAATAAAATGAGTGCAAAAAGTGCAGTTAAATCAATAGTTCCAGATTCAGAAGAGAATAATCAAAATAGTCAAAAACAATTATTTAAGTGGGTTTCAATTTTAACAGGATCTAAAAATGCACTTAAGGGTGTTGGCTTCTTCTTAGGGGGTCTCTTATATAAGCTATTTGGCTTTAATAATTTAGTCGGAATAATGGGTTTAGGTCTATGCTTCGCATTCTTTTTAACTTTATGTCTTCCTAAAGATTCAGGGAAAATGAAAGAAAGCCAATTTTTAAAGACTTTTATTCAAAGTCTCAAGGTATAAATATTCTTTTAAGTGCAAGGTTCTTCTTATTTGGAGCAAGAGATGTCTGGTTTGTAGTAGCTCTTCCAGTCTTTTTAGACATTTCTTTTGGATGGGATTATTTAAAAATAGGACTATTTTTGGGTGGATGGATAATAATCTATGGTTTCTTTCAAGTATTTGCTCCATTACTTAGAAAAGTATGGGGAAAAAATAATAGCCCATCAAAAACTACAGTTCAATTTTGGGGACTTATCTTGACGGTTATTCCTTTATTTATTGCTGGAGCTTTAAACGGCGATAAATCATTAGGCCCTGTAATTATTATTGGATTAATAATATTCGGCTTTATTTTTGCAATGAATTCATCTACTCATTCGTACTTGATTTTGGCTTATTCAGATAATGAGAAAGTAAGTTTAAATGTTGGTTATTACTATATGGCTAATGCCGCGGGAAGATTATTTGGAACCTTGCTATCTGGCTTATTATTTATGCTCGGTAAAAATGCCACTATAGGTATGCAGTATTGTTTATACACTTCATCTATTTTGATTTTTATTGCTTGGCTTACTAGTTCTAAATTACCTTCCTATTCTTCCAACAGCATCAATTGATTTTTTTAGAATTTCTCCTTTCAAGGGTACGAAACCTAAGGCAGGTGCTTTTGATTGGTATTCATCGCTGAGCAATTCATAGAACGTATCTTGAATTGCCTTAGTATTTCTGCCATTACCTTTTTCATAAGCAAGTATCCAAGTTAAGGTCGCTATTGGATAAGCTCCTTTAGCAGTAGGGTTGGGATTTTTACCAGCTAGGTTCTTATCAAGATTTATTCCATTTAAAGCTATTGCGCCTGACTTAGCATTCGGAGTAACAAATTCACCAGAAAGATTTTGTAAAGCAGCAGCTCTTACATTTCCTTTTATATATGATTGATTAACATAACCAATTGCTCCGGGAGTATTTTGTATAACACCCGCGACACCAGAATTACCTTTAGCTCCTACTCCCGCAGGCCACTTAACAGATTTACCAGTACCTAAATTCCAAGTTTTAGAAAAAGCCTCCATAGAATTTGTAAGAGCTTTAGTCGTGCCTGAACCATCTGAACGATGTGCCCAAGTTAATTTACCTGTCTTACATCCTAATTCCTTCCAATTTTTTATCATTCCCATTGCTACTTGAACAGCCTGCTCCTGAGTTAATTTCAAATCGCAATCATAGTTATATCCAAACGCGATTGTTCCTCCTACCATCGGTATTTGTACAAGTCCTCTAGTAACTTTTCGTATATCAGAATCTTTCATAGGATCATCTGAAGCTCCAAAATTCACGGTTTCATCAATAAAAGCCTTTCTTCCAGAACCTGATCCCATAGCTTGATAATTTACCCTAGGGCCTCCAGATTTAGCTAAGTCAAAAAACCATCTTGTATAAATTTTCGAGGGAAATGATGCACCTGCCCCACTCAATCTTTTTGATGCCATCGCAGATGGAGAAAGTATTAATGAAATTGCAGAAGAGAAAATGAGAGCTTTCTTAAAAATGCTCATGAAAACCCTAAGATTAAAGACAATTTATTTATAGCATCTAACAAAGGGAGAAAAATAAAGATTAAGAAATACATCAAAATATTTTGATGTAATCAAGATTTCTTGATATATCTATTTCAACAGCTCAACTGAAACTACAAGATTTCCTAAAAGTCTATTAAGGGTAGTTAGTTGTTCCTTACTTCCAAAAGCAATTAATACCTGACCTGGCTGAAGTAAAAAATCACCCCCAGGATTAGTTATTAACTTTTCATTCTCCTTTATCGCTAAAATTTTTGCACCGCTCTTTTTACCTATACCAAGCTCTAAAAGAGTTATCTTTTCTGCAGTTTCAAAAAGGCTAATATCATTACTCAATTCAAATTCTTCAATTTCACATTCACTTCCTGCCAAGAGATCAAGAAAGTCAATAGCTATTGGTCGAAGAGCCATTGATGCCATAGCTCTACCAGCGGCTATATAAGGACTAACAACAATACTTGCTCCAGCTAATCTCAATTTACTGGCCGCTTCTTCAGTTCCAGCTCTTGCAATTACTCTAATTGTACTTCTTATACCTTTAGCACTTAAAACAACATATAAATTAGCAGCATCATTAGGCAAGGTAACAACTAAACTTTTACATTTATCTAATCCTGCTAGTTTTAATGTTTCATCAAGTGTTGCATCGGCGCAAAGGACTTCTAAACCATTATCTTCAGCAATCTTTTTTCTATCTTCATCGCTTTCTACAACTATTATTGGAATATTTTGTGTTTTTATTTGATTAGATATTTCCTGACCTACCCTCCCATATCCGCACAAAATTACATGATTTTCCATTTTTCTTAGAATTCTTTTAAAACGTAATTCATTTACTCTTTGAAAATAGCCGGATTCAAATAATCTAACAGCTTTTTGAAAGGTAAATTGAATAAAAATTAATCCACCAACGATTATTAGAACAGTGATAATTCTGCCTTCAGGACTTAAAGTTTGAACTTCTCCAAAACCAATAGTGGTTATTGTGATCAGAACCATCCATAAGCAATCACCCCAATCCCAGCCCTCTGTAATTCGATACCCAATAGCACCTAAAAAAAACAGAAAGAATAAAGAATAAATAAGGCCAAACCAAGGCCTTAAGTAGTCTTTAATAAAATAGAACTCAAATAATCTAAGCTTCATATCTATTATTATCGTTAACTATTAAAAAATTTCACAATATTTTTCTATTATGTATCTAAAAGAATTTATTAATTTTGTGAAATACATATTTAGTCGGATATTAATATTTATTTTTGTCGCTTTATGCATTAAACAAATGCTTTCTGTTTCAGGTGTAATTTAAATCTCTCAAAACAATTTTTTATTGTTTTACTTTTACTGACTCAATTAAAAAATCAGAAGCTGATCTCAACCAATCGGCTACAGTCAAACGCAGATCAGGTTGTGAATATACTAATGCGACAATAATCGTAACTAAAATTATTTTCACCATGGCTGTTCAAATATTCTTTCGAATTAAAGCACATCTATAAAGTAAAAAGAACCTTTACTAAATATAAATCAGACTAATTACCTAATTAAATTTTCTCTAATTGATTAAATAAATATTCTACTCTTCTTAGATTAACACCTAAGTCTGATTGACCTAATCTTGCCGCTGATCTTATTTGAATTATCCCTTTGGACCTATCAACATAACTCCTTGCATCGAGTTTTAAAATCTCAAGATCATCTGGAAATCTGAATATTGCACTTCTGCAAACACCTCTCCAGTAATTTTTACCACTTTCAAGGACTTCAGTTCTAGGTAAACCCTCAGCTAAAGAAACGAGTTGAGTAAATTTTTGATCAACATTTATTAGTTTCTTTTCAACTAAAGCACTATTTAATGGGTTTGTTATGGGAGCAAGGCCTTGGGCTGTAAAATTCATCTTATTAAAAACTATTTCAATGTTCTAACTGATTTTTTATGCAAAGTGAGAGCTAACAGAAAACTAATTTTCCTGAACCAATTGATCTCTGCGAAATAAATTATTATTTAAAAATTTCAAAACTTTAGATTTTTGATTATCTTGTTAGATAAAGAGGGTTGTCTATTCTGACTAGTTTTCAAATTTCTTATCCAAAACACAACTCCAATTAACAAAAAAAGTTCAATTATTATGCCTAAACCAACCGCATTCATTATTAGTTTTTCTCCTTTTTCTTTTTAGATCCCTCAATATAAGGAACAAGAATATTTAATAACCACTTTTTAAAAGAATTAATTAGATTCATTATTTACCTATCCTTCCTCCACAAGCTTCTTCCTTTAATAAGATCTTCAATGTTAGGCCAGGCTGCTATTAATTCCTTAAGGGCTTTTCTATTTGGAGTATAAAAAATACATGAGAATGCACTAATTAAATAAATAAAAAACCAGACTTTATTTTCTGAATAAGCTAAAAAGAATGAGAAGATAAAACTTCCAACAAAGAAAAAGAAAAATAATCTATTTATTACTTCAAGAGGCGTTCTTTTAAGTCTGTAAAATCTTTTGTTTTTATTATTGATATCAGAATTAGCTTCAAACTTATTTTCATATGAATTAATTATTTCTTCCTCAAGAATCTCCTCATAATCTAGTTTTCCAGATGGATTAGAGTTATTTGACTTACTACTCATGTACTTTTTATCAACTATATAAATTCTCTCAATATTATAGATCTTAGTCAGAAAAAATTTAAGTCAAAATTTTACATGCTGTAAATCAGACAAAAAGGTCATGTTTTTGAAAATACTCAAAAATGGTTTTATTTATGAATAAAACATTACTTAAAATATTCTTTTTGATTTTTTCAATTCTTAGGATCATTGGTAACAGTGGTTTCTATTAGATTTTTAACAATCAAATAATTGAAAGGCAATACTGTATTATCAAGTTAAATTATTAAAAATCTCAAGTTACATGCAAAGATATTTAATTTCTTATGAATTTACAGATGGTGAAGATCAAGAAGAAGGAGGAGAAATGCTTATTAATTGGTATGAATCCGGAGGGCCTCAAAATAGACCTGAGAACTACGAAGTTCATTCATGGATTTTTATGATCCAAAATGGTATTGGTCATTCCGTTGTTAGTGCAGATTCTTTAGAAACAATTTGGAAACAGTGGCATCCATGGAGAAGACTTATGGATATTAATATTCAACCTTGTTTAGATCTTGATGAAACTGTGTCTTTATTTAAGAAGGAAAAAATGAATACTCGTATTGATTAAAAAAGCATTTAGAAGTTTTTCTAAATTTTCTTTTAGTAGCCATCAATACGTCAGACATATCTAACTGCGTTAAAAAAGGTTAGAAAAAATTTTCCATGATGTTTGATTCTTATCACATTTATTTTAAAGGAGAAATTCTTTTTAAAAACCTTAGTAAGGATGAGTTTGAATTCGTTTGGGGCAAACTCTATACTTCCTACATTAATGCCTTAAATGAGGAACTTACATTTGAGATAATTAGTGAAAAGACTGTCAAAGAGGCAGCTTATAATTTAGAACCATCCTATTGATCTAACTAATTACTTCAAGAATAAAAGATAAAAAGTTTTTTATCCTCAATTTCACAATATTCTTTCTCTTCCTTGCTGATATCAAGGCTTATATCTTTTGCCTCTTTTTCAACATTTACGTTATAAGTCTTAAGAATTTCATTTCCCTTGAATAAAGCAGCAATACCAATATCCGTTATGTACCAAACAAAATGAACTGTCTCACCAATTGGTTCCTCTTTAAAAGAGTCAAGTAGAAAACCATGAATAGAGTTCATTTAATTAATCTAATTCAATTGCCACCGTTGCAGTATCTAACTGCCTCTGCATTAGCACTACCATTTTCTACAACTTCAGTTACGCAATTATTAAATACTTTAGATTCTTTTTTTATTGAACAGAATCCAAAAGCAATTGCCGCTAAAGATACTGCAGATACGAAACTAGAACCAAGCTGAATAAAACCATAAGCAAACATGATTTTTTTCTTTCCAACGCATTTCTTAGAATCTTTTTTTTCTTCTGACATTTTTATTTTTGAATATGATTAAATCTATTCGATTGATTTTCAATGTGAAAAATTAAATCATAGAGAAAACCGAATTAACCTTTTTTTTTTTTTTGGAAATTTATAAAAAAGTTTTTGTAAAAAAATTAAAAGGAGTAAAAATTTCCTTTAATTAAATTTTTATTTTGAAACATGTTGCAAATAAAAAAAGTATTTGATTTGATACAAAAAAATTTATTTATATAAATATCTCTTTATAGAAAAGGAATGATCCCATTGTTGTTTCAGTAAGTTTTATTGATTATTAAACTACATTTAATAATTTATTGATGCAGTATTAATACTCAGAAAATAAGCCAAAAAACCCAGTTTTTATCTTGATCCCCATGAGTTATCCACTTTTTAACCATTTTTCAACAGGTTTTTCCACAAGTTGTAGATTTAATTCACTTTTCTATGTGCAAAATAAAATATAAGTTTTTTTTGTAAAAAATGTCACGCGGAATTTTTATTGGAGCGATAAGATATAAATTATTTTCACTGTTTTTTAAATTTTATGATTGAAAAAATAATTAAAAAACAATCATCTGAGATGCAAAAAGATTTTAAAAAATCAAATCTTGAAATTCTTACTGAAGAAAATGATCTTTTATTAAAGAGTCTTAAAAGGCCAAGTGGTTCTTATAGAGCTGCTTGATAATTTATTTGTTTTTAAACTTACGATATGCCATTAATAATCTTTTACTAAACAAAGTCCAAAAATAACTTTACGCAAATTCAAACAAAATTAAATTTATTTTCAAGGTATCTAAGTAACTTGAAAATTGAGAATATAATTTTTCTATTAAATCCAATAATATCTAGGTTTAATAGTAACGGTAGTAATTAATAGTAGTTATATTAAAGAAATCTCATGTTGAGATTAAATATATATTCATTGTGAATTTTCAAGAAAATATTTAATATTTTCTATCCAATCAATCTCTAATGCAATCAATCCACGTTTGAACCCATGACCATAAAAGAATTAAAAGTAAAATACAAAAAGCTTTTAAATAAAGCAGATAAAGCCAATGGCCGCAAAGAAACTGTTTCTTTTTTGAATAGAGCTGCTAAACTCAACTCCAAGATCTATTCTAAAACCAAGACTAATTGCATCAAGTGCAATGGTGTTGGTTATTTAAGAATCTCATTAGACGAATCCCGAACTTGTCTTTGCTGTTACGGAAAAGGTTTTTTGATGGAAGAGACCCAAAGGTTTTAACTTGTTAAATATTTAATTAGAAATGAAAGAACTCATTCAAGCTCATAAAAAGTTAATAAGTACGGTTAAAGAGCAGATGGGTTTTTCAGATTATGGAATGTATTGGTTAGCTTTTATTGAAGGTGGATTAACCATATGGTTGTTAGAAAGAATATTTTTTCACTGGTTAAAGTTTTAAAGAATAATTTTTATCATTTGAAAAATAAATTCTAATATTTTCAGTTTGAGAATATCGTTTCCATACAAAAAGTTGTAGGATAATAAAAAACTAATCATATGCAATTATTAGGTTTAATTTTACTCGCCGCTAGTAGCTGGTATCTCTGGAAACTCACTTCAAAATTTCTTGATGAGCCAACAAAAAAAGAGCTTTCGAATAGTTTTAATGGGCTAAAAAACAAATTGAAAGAAAGTAAAAAAAGTTTTTCAAAAGCAAAAATAAGTGAAGCTTGGAACAAGTATAAAGACGAAGGTGGCGCTCTTTCTAATAAAAATAAATAATAGTGGAAATTTTTAGTATCACAAGTTTTACTAAAGAAATATCTCGTATTGACTTAATTGGTATTTTGGTTGGGCATCTGGTATTTGCTATAGCTTTAACGCAAATTTTTGACTGGGCATGGCTTAAGAATTTAATGAGTGAGGAGGATAAATTAAAAATGCTAAATAGTTACACATGGAAAGACTTATTAGTTGACGGGGCAATCGTTGCTGTAGTTATTGGAATTATTTTTCTCATCGTAAGTATATTTCTATAAATGAACATCACATATATACTTTTGATATTTTTATTAGCCTCATTACTAATTTTTTCCCAAATAGTTAAGTCTTCAGAAAAATCCCCTTAATAAATGTCAGAAATTTCTAGCAACTCATCATCAGGTTGGTATTTAATAGCAATCGTAAGTACAATTTCATTTTTAGCTTTGATATATTTTGGGAAAACAAAATAAACAGCATTAATTAATTTTTTAATTATGTCATAAATAAAATTTGTTAATTGACTTCTGATTAAAATTACAAATGAAAAGACTATTAGTTTTACAACATTTAGAAATCGAAGGACCAGGGCTTTTTTATCAGATAGCTAAAGAGAGGGAGATGAATATAGAGATCATCCGTCTGGACCAAGGTGATGGCCTACCTAAAACTAATAAAGACGATTTACTTTTAATAATGGGTGGACCAATGGGAGTCAAAGATATTGGGAGCACAAAATATCCATGGCTAAAAAAAGAAAGCGATTTTATAAAGTCAGAATTAAAAAAAAAGACAAGTATTATCGGAGTTTGCTTAGGAGCTCAGTTATTAGCAAATGCAGCAGGAGGAGATGTCGAAATTTTAAAACAAGGATCTCCTCCTAAACCTTTACCAGAAATTGGATGGTCTCAAGTTTTTTTTAATAAATCAAATAATGACTTAAAGAAATTTTGTGAAACTCCTTTTCATGTCCTGCATTGGCATGGCGATAGAATTTTATTACCAAAAAATGCCGAACTCATAGCCAGTAGTATGCGTTGTAAAGAGCAATTTTTTAAGATTGGGGATTTAGCTTACGGTTTACAATTCCATGTCGAGTTAAATAAGGAAATGACCGAAAGATGGATAAATGAGGATAAATTATTTATAACCAAAGGATTAGGTCCAAAGGGTCAGTCAATTCTAAGGGAAGAGGATAAACAGTATGAAAAAAAAACAATCTTAAAAAGAAAGCAATTTATAAATAAACTTTTTAATTTACTAAGCAAATAAAAAAAGCCCTGTCACTTCATGAGAAACAGGGCTTTGATGATTATTTAAGTCTTTTTATATAAATCTATTAATAATAAAACCTTTGTTCTTTATTAAAGAATAAGAGACCAATGAACAGGTTGTAGATACTGATTTCACGGTCTCTTTGTTAACCGTAATTTTCGGTAGATACGACAATGAATCACCTCCTTTACTAATATTTTCCTCAACATAACCAAAATGATTAAATAAAGAAACTAAATATATTAAAATTTAAAGCTTTTTTAACAAATCATTTTTTATAAGCCAAAGTTCAAGAAAATAAATTAAATCTACCAGGGCAAAATCTCTCCATTAGTATGCCAAAATGTCCCAGTATTATTTTTATTAAGAGAGTCAATACGTTTTAAAAGTCCATTTGCGGATTCTACTGTAGATATACCATTTTTTGTAAATCCAGTCATACGAGTACTTACTAAACCTGGATGCAAAATAGCAACATATATATCTTCTTTTAAAAAATCTCTTGAAAGTGATTTCGCTGCCATGGATAAAGCCACTTTAGACATCCTATAACCATAGGAACTACCGGAAGAATTATCACCAATAGATCCCATTCTGCTCGTGATAAACCCAATCTTTGAATACTTTTTTAAAAGACCTTTCAGTGATCTAGTCATAGAAAGAGGACTTAAAGCATTTACTACAAATTGACGAATGATACTCTCATGATCAAAATTATCAATCGAATTAAATTCATAAATACCTGCATTATGAATTAAACAATCCAATTCCACCCCTGATAATGCTTCCCTCAAATTGTTGATTGAATCTTCTGAAGAAATATCTATATCTTCTTCAATTCTTACATCTAAGTTTTTTAACTCTGAAGAAGCCTCTCTACAGGTAGCTATTACTTCATCTCCTCTCTCAAAAATTTGTTTACATAATTCCAATCCAATTCCTCTATTCGTGCCAGTTATTAGGTAAGTAGACATATTTTTAGATAATTTCAAATATTATAATTTCTGAAGCCTTAAAATAAAAAATTAATTACTAATTCATTTAGTGTAATGGAAAGGATTTTAGTTATAATTCGAAAATGTCAGAAAGCAAAAGTCCATTAGACAGAATTTATAGATTAATAGCATCGCATGCTTGGATGACTGAGAATGAAGCAAAAGTATTATTAGTAATGATGTATGCATCCGGAACAAAGTCTTTAGGATTGGAGGGTAAAGGTTTAAACCAATTTATGGAAAGGTCATTAGAAAAAATGTGTTCCGATAACAAAGAAAATTTACAAGAATATCTTTTAAAAATTAAAGATAAATTTCCCAACAATGAATTACTTTCAGAAGATTAATTCATGGAGATCTTAAATCAAGAATTTACTCAAGAAATAATTAGACTTACTTGTCGAAATCCTGTTTTTATGGCTCTAGCAATAGCATTGATATGGCTAATACAGAATTAGTAATTAGAAGAATTTTGTCAGAAAATTATAAGAAAAAGAAATTAGAAAAACAAAAAGACAAGATTGGGAAGCTATACTCTAAAACTCTTAAATAAAAAATTTAAGCTCCATAGTAAATTTAGATTAGTTTGAGGGATCTTTTTTATGAATTATAAAATTG
Source organism: Prochlorococcus sp. AG-335-A05 (assembly GCA_003282425.1). Classification (GTDB taxonomy): domain Bacteria; phylum Cyanobacteriota; class Cyanobacteriia; order PCC-6307; family Cyanobiaceae; genus Prochlorococcus_A. The sequence goes on from QBZF01000002.1 coordinate 35,326, forward strand.
TAAGAATTGATGGAGAAAAAGATGATGTTACATCGCAAACTTTTTCAAACTTTGCAGATGCTTATGATTTATTAGATGAAATATATGGAGATATATGTTGTTCAGATGCTGACTATGGAGATATTATTTATTACGATATTATAGAAGATAAGAAAAAAGAAAAAAAAATACATGAAAAAGGAATTTGAAACTTGGGAACCTACACATGAACAAAATATTGGAATAGTTTCAAGTGTTTATGAATATATTAAAGGGGAACTTTCTGAGCTTCAAGAGATAACGGAATGTCCTGATTCCTTTATTTATGATTTCATTACAAGAATCCAACATGAGTGGCATCCAGAATCATGTCACTCAATGGCTAGGAATCATAAAAAGAACGAGAAATGAGAAAATAATTATTTAACAATTCATAAGATTAAAAAATAATACAATTATTTATTCATTGATTTATTTTTAATATTATTCAAAATTAAATATTATTAAAAAAATGATTATTCGAGTATTGGGTATAGTTTTGATTCTTGGAACTATTGCATACTATGGTTTAGTTTTAACAGGCAATAGCACGTTATAAAATTATTTTTTTATTAGAAAATTCATATATGAAATGGCCTCCCACAAATTGCTGGACAGCACCAAAAACAATCGAAGGAAATCGTCATTATCAAGTAAAAGCTTATGGAGGTAAAAATAACAAAAGATGGGTAGATCTATTCCCAACAAAAAACAAAAAAGATATTAAAAGGATTTCGTGGTTAACCCTTAAATCAAAATGGACTAGTGGTTGGTTGAGGCTTCCAAAAGATTGAGAAAATTAAAATTTTCCAAAAGACCTTAAGATAAATTTTTAAGGATTTTTCAACTTTTAATTTTCGATTTCAATCGTAAGTTACATAATTAGAAAAAAAATAAAAATAATTATAAAGACGTTTTATGAATAATTATTATTAAACCTTTTTTGGTAAAAATTCATACTTAAATAAAAAATTCTTTCTTTTAATATCCTTTAAAATAATAAATTTAAAAATGAAGGAAGAGCAAAGAAAGAAATTACCTAATAAAAAAATAATCAGCTCAGCAAAATTTGAAGCAAAAGAACAATTTACTAAATCAGCATTAGAAAATTTAAAAACTGAAAACGAGAGAATTGTTAATTCATTAAAGAAATCTGGTGAAATCGATTACTAAACTTTCCAATTTTCATAAATTTAATAAAAGACTACAGAATAAATAATTATTAACTATTATAGTTTTTTAACTGGTTTTAATAATGGATAAAATTTCTTTAGCAAATGCACATCTACCTCAACTTATAGGGTTGGTATTAATGTCAATTGGCTACACTCTAGGAAATAAGTTTTACTTACCTCAAGTAAACAAAAATAACTAACAAATAATTATATTTAGAGAAAAAACTTTTTATTTAAAATCAAAAGACTATTTATCGACGCTTATGTTACAATAATGTACCTAAATAACTAGAAATATTTATTTTTTCTGTTTTTTTATTACAAAACGTAAATTTTGTGTTACATTAATTAATAATTCTACCTTTAATAATGTCAAAAATTAAATTCGTTGAAAGAGAAAAAATTCTTGCTGAAAAACTTAATGGGAGATTTGCGATGATTGGGTTTATCGCAGCGGTTGGAGCTTATTTAACAACTGGGCAAATCATACCTGGATTCATTTAATCTTATGAGTCCACTTACTGGTTTTATAATTGTAGTTATAGCAATAACATTACAATTTACGCTTTACACCATAAAGAGATTACAAGAGCCTTTAAAGCCCAATTTATTTGATACCCAAAAATTCTCTGAAATGAACAACAGAAAAAAAAGCTATTGGAAAAATGCCGAAATAACCAATGGAAGGTTAGCCATGGTTGGTTTATTGGCTTTAGTTGTTAATTATGGTTTTTTTGGATGGATAATTCCTGGATTTATTTAGGTAATTAAGCCTGCAAATATTGTTTAAATAAATCAGCATATTTACGCATATATAAAAAAGTTTATTCATACTAATTTTAAATCATTTAAAGGGAGGGATTAGAAATGATTGATAGTCCACCAAAGAACCCCATTGGATTGGTTTAAGCAGCCAGTTGTTTACTACTACACATAACTAAGTTCAAAGATTGATTACTAAAGTCGGTAATCAATCTTTTTTCTTTTTTAATGGAGGTTAAATAAAAACATTTTTATATCTCTAAAAAAAATGGCACAGATATGAGTACTGATGTTGTTACCATTTGGCTTAAATGAAAAATTTCCCAATTTAATCCATAATATTTTTAAGTGTTTAAAACTATTTTTAGATTAATTTTAATGGTTGGATTTATTACTTTCAATCCAAGAACAAGATTCTTTGTTTGAGTATCTTTAAAGCAAATATCTTCATTTCTTTTATGGACAGTTAAATATGAAGACCGAGAGAAATGGATTATGGATAAACCCAGTTGGCTTCCAACTCAAATCTTAACCCCTCCAAATAAGTAATTTCTTCTAAATCTGTAAAGCAAATCCAAATAAAAGATTAAATTTCTAGGGTTTCTTATAAAAACATTTTAGAAATATATCTGTAATTTAATAATTGAAGAAACTATGGAAAATAAAAAAGGTATGAAAGTAGAGCCATTGAATTTCTTTTCAAACGATATGACGGTAGCTAAAGATCAGCTAGCTCATAATCATTTAAAGTTAACTTATCAAAGGGATTCAGTTACAGATCTAGAACAAAAACATAAAGAATGGGCCCAAGAAGATACAGCAAGTTAATACTTAAACTATTAGTTTGTTTGACGATAGATATTTACAATGATTAAAACTAAATAGATTATTGAAAGTCTGTCAAAATAAATAGATAAAAACTAACATTCTTAATGACTGGTAAAGAAAAAATTATTTCATTGTTAGATGAGCTCGCATCCCCAGAAAAGATGGGTTCTTTTTTCATGAATAATGCAACTCTCAATTTTTTATTTATCAGACCAAATGGTAATCCTATAATTGCAAAAGGATTTGAAGAAATGATGAACTCTGGAGATGTAGTACAAGAAAAAGCAGAAATAACAAAAATACACCGATTCGAATTTCTAAGTGATAATATTGCAATGAGTATTTTCACTCTTGGTTCAAAATTCAGATATAAAGGGACTCCTAATGATGATTTGCCAAAAGTTACTTCTATTTTTAAAAAAGCTGGTGATTTTTGGAAAATTCATTGGATGCAGAGATCAACAGTAGATTCGAATTTATCTTTATGGGTCTAGCAAAGCTAATAGCTTTATTAATGGTCCTGCTACTGGTAGGAAGTTCTTTTATAGGTTTAATTATTTACTTTATTAAATGAATTCACCTACGAATTGGGAATTTTTTAAGCAAGATCAAGATAAAATAATATGGGTACATATCTGTACTGAAGACTTGAATGGAATTGCAATATCAATAAACAACTGGTGGAAAAAAAGATATCCAAATTACAAAATAAGAGTCGTTTCTAAAAATGAATTTGAACAAATAAAAAATGCCACCGAATTACCTCAACAATAAAATTAACTTTTGGTAAATTTTGATGCTGAATCTTTTGTTTAAGGGGCTATATTGGTCTTAGAAATAATAAAAAAATGAATTCAGCCATTACAAAATTCTCGAATTTAAAAGTTAACAAAGCTTCTAAAATAGTCCTTACTTTTACATCATCAGTCTTCTTCTTATATGCATTAGGTCAAGCACCGATTTTTAAAAATATTCTTGCAGGAGCCTTTTCTTGTTCTGGATAAAAACAATTTAGCATTATATGAACAATAAAAATACTAACAGAAAAAAGGGATTCAAAGGTGATCAAAAAAAGGAGTAATTAGCTCCTTTTTTTTGGAGACTATTTCCAGATGTATTAGTAAATACATTAAAAGATATTATTTAGAAATTATTATTGGTGTATTTATTATAAATAGATTCATGCCTCAAAATCCCTTTTATCTTGGGTGGACTAAAGGTTGGTCCTTTCTCTTTTATCTTGAAGGAGGTACTCCTAAAATTGAGGCGAGTGGATTTGGTATTGCCATGTCGACCGACATTAAGAGGGGAGAATCACCTTCGCAGACCGCAGATAGATTAATTTTTAAAGAGCAACGAAATAGAAAATCTAGATACTATTCTTGGATTCGTTCAATTAAATTCAAAGATGATTCTAATTAATTATGCAGTCCTCACAATCTTTTCTTGATTTTCACTAATTATTTCAACTAAGTAAAAAGTCTTAAATTTTCATTTTTGTACAGTTGATCACTTTTCAGTTTTTCAATTAATTTGCATTATGAATTTAATTGCAAATTAAATATTATGACTCAGTCTTCAATAAGTACTCCATACGCGCAAAGATTAGCAGAAAAATTTAGAGAGTCCCAGGCATACCTAAGAGCTAATGGATTTAGTAGATCAACTAAAACTCTTTATGAAGATATAGAAACTTCAACTGATAAATAAAGCACATACCTCAACACTTGCAGCAAATACAATTTTGTTATGATTCGGCTTTAACTACAATTACGTATGGTTTGATTGGGATTAATCTTGGTTTCTTTTTGTATTATTGCTTTCTTATTTTGAATTCAAATTTAAGAAGCACAAATAATAAAAACTATGTATTTAGTGAGAAAATTACAATAAAAATCTTACTACTTTAACCGTTTATTAAATCATGAAACCTAAAGAAGAAAAAGAAAAAGCTATCGATGAAATCGTAAAAATAATAAAGAAATTTCAATACAATTATGAACTTAGTGAGAAATACAAAAGAGAAATTTTAGACCAAGATAAAATATATGATTGACAGTCGATCTACATAAGAAACTATTTAAACACATTTTTTATGACTATTAATACATTTCTATTACTGTCAATAGTACATTTTTATGCAAATTAAAACTTGATAATAAAAAAAGACCTCTATTTCTAGAGATCTTTACATAGTTTTACTAAACCAAGTGTTTCCTTGTTTCCACTATTTCAGTTAAAATTCTCCTACACTCTTCTTAACATATACAACATATTTATTTTTTGTGGATATGGATGAGTATTGCTACTTATTGGTTATGTATGATAGTTACAACTCTTATTTCTAAATGCAATACAACACCCTCATGTTTTCAATCAGAGCATTTAATGATCAGTAAATGAGAGTGTAAGTAGTTCCTTTATAGGTTATACGCTGAAAAAAGTAATTCACCAAGTATCTACTATTTTTTATGTCTTTTCAATTGGTGCCATAGTTAATCCTTTGGTGACAAGTTGCTGATGATATAGTTCTGTCTGCTCAAAGGGTCCTCTCCATACTTCTGCCGAACCTTCCCTATCAACTTCGAGTGCAAGTAACCATGATTTTTTCACTTATTCCGAGGATAATATTTACAAGACAATTTGCCACATGTTCAAATGTATTAAAATTATCATGAAGAACAATTATCCTTGCTTCTGGATATTTTCTTTTCGTTGTCTATGGATCTACGACTGAGGTAATTAAATTGTCAGAAATTTTCATATAAAAAATTTAGTAGGAATATATTTGTTTTAACGAGGTATTTCTTATTTTTATAAACTCATTGTTAAAACTTCGAATAAATAAAGTTATTACCCATGGTCAAAATTTGAATAGTTGCTACGTTTGAAGTAAGAGATGAACTTTATTATGTTTACAAATTATCTGCCTAGTGAGATGGTGACGGTTTTAGAGGTAACAACGATGTTTTCATTCTTATTTGGGACAATATTAGTTATGTTGTTTACATCAGATCAGGCTAATAAAAAGAATCTATATTTAAAGAAAGCCAAATAACTAAACATAAAGATTAGGCAAATATTAACTAATAGAAGTTGATTGAGCCCTGGCTTCAAATTTATTTTTAATGAAAATAAAAAAAAGCACTGGTATATTGGCTAGTCCACCAATAATTACTTTAGTTTCTGAATAAGGAATTTAGAAATTAATAAGAACTTAAAGGTATTTATGCATAACATAAATTTATCAATGCTTTTTGTTAAGTAGCTTCAAGCGCAAAGATAGTTCTATTTTCTTTCCAACATTTACATCACTTAACTAAGTGATCTCCTTGAGGAAAAAGCTTCTGGTGAAAGGGACAGGTCAAGATAATTACACATTGATCTGTCGTGCTGTAACGAAAGTGAGTGCAAGTAATGCAAATCTTTGTGCGTTTGCTTTTCAGTTCTGAGTTGTACTCGAAGTAATCCCATGACTGAGGATTTACCATTAGTCATAGATGTATTCTTCATCGAGCTTAATTACTACGCCACCAAAAAATTCTGCTAATAGTTTTGATGGGTCTTGAACAGATACTTTTCTATTCTCTTTTGCAAGTTTCTTTTTGATTGGATTTAAGTAGGTCATGTTGATTCTTGAAATTGGTTTGTTACTTCAGTCCATCCTCCAGCTATTAGTTCATTCCATGTTTCAAACGCAGATTCGAGATCATGAAGTCTTGTGTTTTTAAGTCCTGCTGGTTCTCCTAAATGATTTGCATAGAAGAGATGGGTATAAACATTGATGTTGTTCCGTGCTGATTTCTTGCACTTTTCAAAAAAGATTAAAAAGCTGCCTTGCGGGTTAAGTATCCAGCCATTGGGTGAATCAACACGACTGCCATAAGAAAAATTAGACCAAACATTGGCTCCTCCTAGAGTCATTAATAAGTAATACAGATGTACTATTACTATAAGTACGATGGGCATAGTTTGTCAAGTATTGAATTTCTTATTTACCTTTTTCTCTTAATTCTGGGAATAAAATTACCTACCAAACGCAAGTGTTAGCAAGCAGTTTGATAGGTAACACCGAATCCCCGCCAGTTCTCTGATGCATCGACCTGGAAAAGCCAGAAAAGGAGTCAAAGTGGGCTTTCGTTTCCAATTACAGGATTGGTTTACGTCTACATCACGACAGTCTCCTAAAGTCGAAAAAGAGTCAGATCAGAGCACATAAAGAAGAACTTGACCAAAGATCCAGTATATAAATATTAACTTATTTCTTTAGTCATTTGGAGATGGCCAAATCTCTCTTACCTTATTTAATATTTCTTTTGATTTTTCAAATCTTTTCGACTGAGCATCTTCGTTAAGTAAAAACGTTATATGAGCCATTTTCCGTCCAACACTTTCTTTGGATTTACCATACCAATGGAGATTAGAACCCCTGATTTGAGATAATAATTCTAATCTTTTTTTTAGGGACAAAGGAAATTTTTTATTTAAACCTAGTAAATTTATCATTAAGGATCCTTGGGAATGCATTTTTATTTCTGGAGGCTTGATGCCTGAAGATATACAAACATATTGATCGAACTGGCTTGAAGAACAAGCTTCAATAGAAAAGTGTGCGGAATTATGAGTTCTAGGGGCTATTTCATTAATTAATAGTCCTTTATCACCATAAAAAAATTCAATTCCCATCACTCCTACATAATCAAGTTCATTTACTATTGATGAGAAAATATTTTTCGCAAAAGTCTCCAAATCATAATCAATTTCAGCTGGAGACAAAACCCAATCACAAATGTTATTTTTTTGAAATGTCTCGACAATTGGAAAGAATCTTATTGTTCCATCAAAATCTCTTGATCCTACTAAAGCAAACTCATTTTTGTAATCAACCCATTCTTCAATTATCCATTCTTCTGAATTGGTTTCAACAAAAAAAGAATTTAAATCTTCTTTAGTATTGATTTTTGTATTTCCTTTACCGTCATATCCTCCTTTATAAGATTTAATCATTAGAGGGAAATTCCAAGACTCAATTTCTTCATCATTAAGACTTTTAAATTCCTCTATTAATTTCCATCTTGGTGATGGGAGGTTCAATCTTTCTATTAATATTTTTTGGGAGATTCTATCTACCAAAGGTTGAATTGATTCAAGGCTTGGTACAAAAATATTTTTAGAATCAATTGAATTCAATTTTTCAATTTTAATCCATTCATTTTCAAAAATAATTTTTTCGCACTCTTTAATTAAGTCCTTATTCCCTTTTACCTTTAGGGGATCAGCTTCAATTACATAATCTGCTTTTGAACCTGCTGGATCATTAGAAGATTTAGTTTGAACGCATACTTTTATTCCTCTATTGTTTGCAGCTTCAGCAAGCATTAAAGCTAATTGACCACCTCCAATTATTCCTATTGAATAATTTTTCTTTATATTTTCTATATTTTTTTTTAGATTCATATGATGATCTTATTATGATTTTTAATTCTTAACAACTGATTATTTTAATCTAATTTTTAAGTCAAGATAAGGTTAGAATAAGTAAAATCAATTTTTAAAATTAATAAAAAACTTTCTAAATCATTTATTGTGCATAAGAACAAAATACTAGTTCCTCTAAGTAATAATTCATACGAAGTTATTATAAAACAAGGATTAATTAATAATATTGGAGAAGAACTAAACAGAATTGGTATCAATAATAATAGAAAAATACTTATAGTTTCTAATAAAGAAATCTCAACACTATTTGGGATGAAACTTCTTAATAATTTAAAAAAGAATAATTTTAATGCTGAAATATTCAATATTAAAGCTGGAGAATCACATAAGAACTTGGCAAGTTTAAGTGAGATATTTAATGCTGCTTTTGAGGTTGGTTTGGATAGGAATTCCCTACTAATTGCACTCGGTGGCGGAATTGTAGGGGATGTCACTGGTTTTGCCGCCGCTACATGGTTAAGAGGTATTGAATATATTCAAATCCCTACAACATTATTATCTATGGTTGATTCATCTGTAGGTGGTAAAACAGCCGTTAATCATCCAAAAGGGAAAAATCTAATAGGAGCTTTTTATCAGCCAAAAGCAGTTTTTATTGACCCTGAAACTCTAATAACTTTACCAACGAGAGAATTCAAGGCAGGTATGGCGGAAGTTATCAAATATGGCGTCATAAAAGATAAATCACTTTTCGAATACTTAGAAAATGAAAAGAATAGAGATAAAATCCTCAATCTCGAGAACGAATCATTAATAAAAATAATCAATAAATCAATTAAAACTAAGGCTTGTGTAGTTTCTGAAGACGAGAAAGAAAATGGAATTCGAGCAATATTAAATTATGGTCATTCCTTTGGCCACGTTATAGAAAATTTGTGCGGATATGGAGAGTATTTACACGGCGAAGCAATCTCGATTGGAATGAAAATTGCAGGAGATATTGCGACTGAAAAGAACTTGTGGTCAAAAGAGCATTCTTTAAGGCAAGATCATCTTATTGAAAGTTATGGTCTACCAACACAAACACCTAAAATCAAAAAGAATGAAGTAATGAAAATACTTATGGGTGATAAAAAAGTACGCAATGGGAAAATGAGATTTATATTACCTATAGAGCTTGGAGAAGTTGATATATTTAATGATATAAATGAATCGCAATTCCTAAAATATTTCGATTAGCGAATACAGAGTGAATTTATTTTAAATTTCTTATTATTAAATTTGCTAAAAACAAACCATTTAAAATCTCCTAAACAGATTGGGTCAACTAATCTCAACAAGGCTTCTCTTCTAGAGAGAGCTTTTGAAATATCATCCTTTAGTTCATTCTGAATTTCAAAAAGTCGTTCGGCTAAACCAAGTGATAATAATGCCTCTCCTTGTTTAACTATTCCAATAGTTTCAAAACCTAAAGTTTCCGAATCATAAATTAAACTTTCAATACAAACATGAGACGTTAAATCACAATCCCCTGGAGACTCAAAAATATTTTCAACAATTTTTTGGTTTTTATAGGAAATTAATGTCCCATTACTATTACCCAATGAATAATATCTTTTAGCTTCTTTGGCATAGTCAATTATTAATAAAATTCCATTATTGATTTTTGCATAAATAGCCATTAACCATTTTTTATTATCTATATGCCATTCGGTAGTCCATCCTTCTGGAGCATATTTAGGAGGAATATTAATATCTAATTTTTCCTGAGCAGAGGCAATACTTTTTTCTAATTCTTTTGTAATTGAAATTGCTTCAAAGAACAATCTTCCTGATTTCTTATCTATAGAGACTCCTTGCCGTTGCATTTTACCTTTTAAATTTATTATTCTTTCTACTGGCAAAGCATCAAGGACCTCATTAGCTAATACAACCCCATTTAAACTTCTATCTTCCAAGTCCTCTAAACATTTCCATGATATATCAAAACCCAGTTTTAAATATTTTTCTAATTTCTTTTGCTGTTTATTTATCATTCCTTTATTTGGCTCAATAATGATAAAACAAACATTTTTTAATATTTTTTTATCGTTAATAAAGAAATATTCAAGGAGACCACTCATAAGACTCCCGTCTCCTGCTCCAAACTCAATCACTGATAACTTATCATCACAAATTGATTTACTTTTTACCTGTATCAACCAATCGTAAATTTGTTTCGATAATAAAAACGCGAAGTCATCTGACATTGAAGGCGAAGTAACAAAATCACCCTTAGAGCCTAAATTAGCTTTACCACTTCCGTAGTATCCATTATTTAGGTCATTCAAAACGAAGTCCATATAGTCATAAAAACTTATAGTTCCTCCCTTTTTTATTATTTTTTTTATTAACCATTCTTGATTATTCACGGGTAGGCTTTTCATCGGCGAAAATATATAAAGACAAAAAAACTTTTATGCATTCAAAGATTAACTATTTCTTAGGAATATTTCTATCTATAGTAATTTTAATTTTTAATGAACCTTCTTTTGCTATTAATAATCCAAATCTTTTACCTGAAGAAAAAACACCTGTTATTGATTTAGCTAAGACATTAAGTCCAAATCAGAAAAAATTTTTAGAGGAAAATCTTAATAAGTTAGAAAATGAAAGTGGTTGGAAGATTAAATATTTATCTCAATTCGAAAGTGTCCCTGGAATTGCTATCAAAGATTATTGGGATTTAGATGAAACAAGTTTATTAGTAATTGCAGATCCTAGAGGAGGGAATTTATTAAATTTTAATGTTGGTGAAGCATATTTTGCTTTCATGCCAAGATTATTTTGGGTGGAACTTCAAACAAGATTCGGAAATCAATATTATGTAAAAGATAATGGAGAAGATGGAGCAGTATTAGATGCAATTAATTCAGTAAAAATTTGTCTTGACAGAGGAGGGTGCCAGGTTGTTCCTGGATTACCAAAAGAACAATATATATGGACCTTGTGTACCTCTATCTTAGGAGGATTAGTGGCAGGATTTGCTGCCGCACCTAGAAAAGAGGGTCAAATCATATCAATTGGATTTTTAGCTCTTCTTTCTCCTTTATGGGGCATGCTATTTGGCATTTTTGGTTTAGCACCAATAATTTCTAGAACAAGCGAAATTATACCGTTATTCAAAAATGGACTTGCCTTTGCTGCTGCTGCAATTGCAGGGTACCTTTTATCACAAACTGTATTCTCTAGATATGAGAGACCGAGAAAAAGTTAAAAATTTCCTACTAAAAATCTCTATTTTGAAAAAGTATTTCTTCTTCATATATCTCCCCTGACTCTGAATACCATCTGTGAGAAATATGCGAAATTTCACTATCTACAAACTCAACCCATGAAAAGTTTACTAATAATTCGCCTTCTATATTTTTTTTATATCTCGGAACTATTGCAGAATTCAAATAAGCTGTACCTTCTTTATCAATTTTGAACATATTTCTCAAACCTTGATTTCTTTTCAGACGATTATGCATATGTCCAAAAATGACAAGGTCAATTTTTCTTTTTTTTTGTATTTCTGAAATTGCAATAGCTAAATCCCTATCTCCCCAGTCACAAGACGGCTCTTTCCAATCTTTACCACAAATACTTGTAGAGTCTGATCCCAAGCCTGAAGGACCTGCATGTGACATAAAAACAAGAGGTAATTCTCTACTATTTTTTTCTGAACATTTAAGCATTTTATTAACTGACTCTTGTTCGCTTATGGGTCCATAAACAGCTTTAACTTCATTTGAAAGATAATAACCACCCCCTGAACTACAGGGCCTAGCACTTAAAATATTTATTTGATTATTAAATATTTTCAAATCCCAAGCACAATATTTTTCTTGCAAAATACGAATCTGTTTTAAAAGAGTCTCTCCTGTTGAGTCTTTACCTCGATCATGATTTCCCAAAATCACAAAAGTAGGGATTTTTATTAGATTAATCTTCTTTATTATTTTGATACTACCATCGGAAATATCTCCGATAAATAGAACAATATCTGGTTTTATAAGCGATAAAATCCTAATATCCGCTTCAGACCACTGACCATGACAGTCACCAACAATAGCAATTTTTAAATTTGTCAGAATTTTTTCTATTTAAAGGCATATAATCTATTAAGAGACATTGTAAATCCTGACCAGTATAACTTCTACTGCAAAACAGAAATCAATTCAAAACGAAAAAGATTTGATTTCTGAAATTAAGGAGCTTTGCTTAAAAGCTAATGCGATAATTCTTGCTCATTATTATCAAGCGCCAGAAATTCAAGATATTGCTGATTTTATTGGAGATTCATTAGATCTCTCTAGGAAAGCCGCAAATAATGATGCAGACATAATAATTTTTTGTGGTGTCCATTTTATGGCAGAAACAGCAAAAATACTTAGCCCAAACAAAACAGTTTTATTACCTGATATTGATGCAGGTTGTTCTTTGGCTGATGATTGTCCTGCAGAAGAGTTTCAAAAATTTAGAGAAGAAAATCCAGATCATTATGTTGTAAGTTATATAAACTGTACTGCAGAAGTAAAAGCTCAAAGTGATTTAATTTGTACTAGTAGCAATGCTGTTTCATTAGTAGAAAAAATTCCTAAAGATAAAAAAATTATATTTGCGCCAGATAAAAATCTTGGTCGATGGGTTCAAAAAAACTCAGGGAGAAAACTTAAACTTTGGCCAGGCAGCTGTGTAGTTCATGAAACATTTAGTGAAGAGGCTTTATTAAAATTAAAGTACAAACATCCCGATGCAAAAGTAATAGCTCATCCTGAGTGCAGCCAAAATTTATTAGTACTTTCAGATTTTATTGGTTCAACCAGTAAGTTATTAGATTTTATTAGTAATGATTATTCTGATACTTATATGGTATTAACTGAACCTGGGATAATGCATCAAATGAAAAAGAAAGAACCTAATAAAAATTTTATTGAAGTACCAGATATTGATGGATGTAAATGTAATGAGTGTCCATATATGAAATTGAATACATTAGAAAAAATTTTAGATTGTTTAAAAAACAATTCCCCTTCAATTGAATTAGACCCTGAAATAATTAAAAAAGCTTACAAACCCATAAAAAAAATGCTGGATATGAGCATCTAATTCAATGAATAAACGAAATTATTCTCATTATTTTTAAAAACAGCTAATACATTTGCAGAATTAGGTTTAAACTGGCTTACTAATTTAGTTTTTTTAATAATTTTAAGAAGTTCTTTCTCACCAGCTCTATATTGCCTATCTCTTTTAGTACCAATTTCTCTTTGAAGAATTGGATTAGAATTCATTTTGACTTCTATATCTGGAGTAATTCCAAACTTATTTATATCTGTTCCATTAGGAGTTAAGTATTTTGCGACCGTAACTGTTAACCCTGAACCATCAACCAAAGTTCGCATAGACTGAACAAGGCCTTTGCCGAAAGTTTTCTTACCTACTAATTTACCTCTTTTATTATCTCTTATCGCTCCGGAGACTATTTCACTTGCGCTCGCCGAACCTTCATTGACAAGTACAATTAAAGGTTTTTTTGTTAAAGCCTTACCATTTCCTCTTTTTGTCTCTATCAAACCATCTTTAGATAAGGTGCTAACGATTATGCCTTTATCAATAAATTGACGAGAAATATCAATACTTGATTCTAATAATCCTCCGGGATTACTTCTTAAATCAAGAACATATCCAGAAACTTTTTTTATTTCTAGATCTTTTAATGTATCTTTCATCTCTCTTGATGCATTAGCATTAAACTGTTTTAATCTTACGTAACCAATTAATAATCCATCTTTAGTTTCATTAATTTTGCTTGTCACTGATTTTAATTCTATCCTTTCTCTTAATAAAGACTTATAAAAAGAATTCCCATTTCTTAGGATTTCAAGTTTAACTTTTGTACCTATTCTGCCCCTTATTAATTTAACTGCATCCTCAATATTCAACCCTTTAGTAGATACATTATCGATTGATAAAATCTTATCTTTAGCTTTAATTCCAGCTTCATAAGCAGGAGTTCCCTCTATAGGAGAGACAATTATTATAGAATCAGATTCTTTATCTTTGACAATTTGTATTCCAACTCCTGTTAATTCTCCTGAAGTATCTATTCGCATTTGATTAAATTCTTTAGGGTCTAGAAATCTTGTATATGGGTCATCTAAATTTGAAAGCATATCTCTAATAGCATCATAAGCTTGATTATTATCTGAATATTTTTTTGCTAAAAATTCCTTTCTTAAATTAATCCAATTAGATCTCTCAAATTTCCCACTTGAATCAAGGAATTCTCTATATACTATTTGCCAAACGTGATCAATAACCTCTTTGTAATTATTTTCTAAAATTGTCGCCTTTGAATGATTACTCACCAATATCCCAGAAAAAATTGTCACTATTAAAAAGACAAGTTGATTTTTAAATAATTTTTTTATTTTCAAGTGTCGGTACTAAGCATTAAATTTTCTATTAATTGAATTATAAATTAAAAATAAGTTTAAGGATCAATCCATTTTCCATCATCTTTAATGAGCCGAATTAAAGCATCAACCCCTTCATCCTCAGGTACTCTTCTTATCTCTTCTTTTCTTCTGTAAAGAGCAATTGTACCTTTACCTTTGCCTACATAACCGTAATCAGCATCTGCCATTTCTCCTGGGCCATTTACTATACAACCCATTATTGCTATGTCTAAACCAGTCAAATGAGAAGTGGCATTCCTCACTTTATCTACAACCTCCTCTAAATTAAAAAGCGTTCTACCACAGCTAGGGCAGCTTATATATTCAACCATTGTTTTTCGCAATCCTAAAGATTGCAAAATTGAATAGCATACTGGAATCTCCTTTTCAGGAGCTTCAGTTAGAGAAACTCTGATAGTATCTCCAAGACCTTCGGCAAGAAGTGTTCCTATACCTGCAGTACTCTTAATCCTTCCATAATCACCATCTCCTGCTTCAGTAACACCCAAATGCAAAGGGTAGTTATATCCTTCTGCATCTAATCTATCTGCAATCATTCTATATGCAGCTAACATCACTGGTGCTCTTGAGGCTTTCATAGAAATAATGATGTTATGAAAATCAAGCTCATCACATATTTTGACGAATTCCATTGCAGATTCTGTCATCCCTAAAGGTGTATCTCCATAAGTAAAAAGCATCCTCTCGGATAAAGATCCATGATTAACTCCAATTCTTAAAGCTTTATTCTCCGACTTTAAAACTTTTACAAGTGGAGTAAATCTTTTAAGAATTGTATTTTTAATTGTCTCAAACTCAGCGTCAGTATACTCAGTCCTTGTAGGATCTGATTTCTCAAAAACAAATAATCCTGGATTAATTCTTACTTTATCAACATATTTTGCTACCTCCATTGCAATTCTCATTCCATTGTGATGAACATCTGCGACTAAGGGGGTATCTATATTATTTTTTTTTAATTTTTCTTTAATATCCCCAACAGCCTTTGCATGAGCTAAGGAAGGAACAGTTAGTCTTACTATTTCGCATCCAACTTCATGAAGTCTTTTAATTGCTAAATAAGAATTATCCACATCCATAGTATCTTCATTTATCATCGATTGAACTCTTACTGGATAATCACTACCAATTGCGATATTCCCAACCATTACTGTTCTAGTTATCCTTCTCTCAATATAAGTTGAATATCTCCTTGAGAGACTATTCACCTCTTTTGATTGAGTAAGTGACATTAAATTCTAGAAATTCAAAAAACCTTAATTAAATTATAAAGCATATAGTTTACTACTAACATTCTTAAGGTCTTTTAAAGTTAGATCATATGGTTTTTCAACCTCTTTTGAAGAGAATCTCAACAAATAAGATGGGTGAAAAATAGTAATAATTTCTCTCCCACCTTTCTTAAACCATTTTCCTCTTGTTTTAGAAATTGGATTCTTTATTTCCAAAATAGTTCTCATAGCAGTCGAACCGGTTAAAATAATAAATTTTGGATCTACTAGTTTAATTTGCTGCATTAACCATGGTTTATGAATATTTATTTCTTTATTAGTTGGTTTTCTATTGTTTGGAGGACGGCATTTAATTACATTGCAAAAATATACATCCTTTTCTAAATCAATTCCTGCTTCTATTAATAGGTCATCCAACAATTTCCCTGATCTACCAACATAAGGCTCTCCCTCTAAGTCTTCTTGAGCACCAGGTGCTTCCCCAATAATTAATAAATTTGCAAATACATTACCTCTACTAATGACTAATCTTTTCAAAGCAAATTTAAGTTCAAAGCTTATAAATAATATTAAAACCAAAAATGATACAAAAAATAATAATAACTATATAATTCTTCACTCCAAATTTTAATTTTCATAAAAGATAATACGAAAATAAATTAAATTAAGAAAATGAACCAAATTAAACCAATCTGTGATACTTTTACTTATTCTTAATCTATTAATAAAATAAATTTTTAAAAGTTATATTTAAAGAACTTAAGATCAAATGAGTGAAGTAAATTTATCAAAAAGAGCACTCTCTATTGAGCCTTCACTTACTCTGCAGATAAGTGCTAAAGCTAATCAACTTGCAAAAGAGGGAAAAGACATATGTAATTTAAGTGCAGGAGAACCAGACTTTGATGCTCCCAATGAAATATTAAAAGCAACAAGTGAGGCTATATTTGATGGATATACAAAATATGGTCCTGCCTCAGGAGATTTAGAACTTAGAAAAGCTATTGCTGAAAAACTTCAAACCCAAAACAATTTAAATGTTGAATATGAAAATGTAATGGTAACAAATGGAGCAAAACAGGCAATTTATAATCTTTTCCAGGTTTTATTGAATGATGGGGACGAAGTGATTATACCTTCTCCTTATTGGTTAAGCTATCCTCAGATGGTTAGATTGGCAGGGGGAAAGCCTGTCTTCCTAAATTCTTCGGCTGAAGATGGATTCAAAATAAATATACAAGATTTGAAATCTAAGATATCTCCAAATACGAAATTTATAATTATTAATTCGCCCAACAATCCAACTGGTAGAGTAATGTCAAAAGAGGAGTTGTTACAAATAGCAGAAGTATTAAGAGAAAATAAAAATATTAATATTCTTTCAGATGAAATTTACGAATTAATTCTTAAAAAAGAATTTAAGCATTATAGTTTAGCTTCGCTAGCACCTGACCTAAAAGAAAGAATTTTTATAATTAATGGTTTTGCTAAAGGTTGGGCAATGACTGGCTGGAGAGTGGGTTATTTAGTAGGACAAAAAGATGTTATTAAAGCATCATCAGCATTACAAAGTCAAAGTACAAGTAATGTTTGTTCTTTCGTTCAAAGAGGTGCTTTCGAGGCTTTAAAAATAAACCAAGAATTTTTCTTGAAAATCAATAGCCATTATGATCTAAGAAGAGAAGCCCTTTATAAAGGTCTAAAAAATATAGAAGGATTATTTTTATACCCACCTGATGGAGCTTTTTATGCATTTCCTAGATTACCTAACAATTCCATTACCTCAGTAGAGTTTTGCAAAAAAATTCTTAATGATTATGGTTTAGTGGTCGTGCCTGGAAAACCTTTTGGAGATGATCAATGTTTTAGAATATCTTGTGCTTCTTCAAAAGAAAAAATTCTTGATGGTTTATCAAGATTAGAAAAAGCCATTTCAAATTATTACTTTAAATGAATAAAATTTTTTATAATTTCAAAAAGATCGCGATAACCTCTGCACTTTTTTTTTCAACTCTCTATTCACCGTTAAATGCAAATCCAAAAACTTTAAAGATCGGGGCAATTCCCGATCAAAATCAAGACTTGTTAGACAAAAGATTTAATTTGTTTTCAAATGAATTATCCAAGAGTCTAAATGTAAAGGTAAAGTATATTCCCGTTATCAATTATGTTGCTGCGGTTACTGGATTTAGAACAAATGATTTAGATTTAGTATGGTTTGGTGGTTTATCCGGAGTTCAGGCAAGATTACAAACCTCTAATGCAATTGTGATTGCTCAACGAGATATTGATAAAGAATTTAAAAGCGTTTTTATTGTGAATAAGAAATTAAAACTTGATTCAATTTCAAATAAAAATGGACTTAAAAAGCTCAAGAATCTAAAATTTACTTTTGGTTCTGAAAATTCAACATCTGGAAGGTTAATGCCAGAATATTTCCTTAATAGTGCTGGAATAAAAATAAAAGACTTTAAAGGAAAAAGAGCGGGCTTTAGCGGTAGTCATGATGCAACTATCGCTTTAGTTAATAGTGGAGCCTTTGATGGAGGAGCTTTAAATAAACAAGTGTGGGAAAATAATCTTAAAAATAATCCTAAAAGAACAAATAATGTAAATCTTTTTTGGATAACTCCTGATTATGTTGACTATCATTGGCTTGCTCAAGGAAATCTTGACAGTAGATTTCGAAAAGGTTTTACTAAAGAACTTAAATCTACAATTCTTAATTTAGATATTAAAAATACAGAACATAAAAAGATATTAAATATGTTCAACGCAAAAAAATTTATAGAAGCAGAATCTAGTGATTATAAAAATATTGAAGCAATCGCGAGAAAATTAAAAAAAATCAGATGAATAGTCCTCTTCTCGAATTAAAGGAGGTAAGCTACAAAAATAAAAATAATTTCACCCTTAACAAGGTAAGCTTACGAATTAAATCGGGTGAAAAAATTGCCTTATTAGGCAAAAGTGGTGCGGGTAAAACTACTCTCATATCTATTCTTAACGGAACACTCAGGCCTAACAGAGGAAGCGTCAAATTATTTAATACAGAATTTGATAAATTAAACTTATATCAAAAGAGTAAGATCTCAACTATCTGGCAAGATTTAAGATTAATAGAAGATCTATCAGCAGAACAAAATGTTAATTGTGGACTTCTTGGAAAACAAAGTTTCCTATTTGCTTTTAAAAATTTACTAAATATAAGTTCTTTTAATAAAGCTCACCAATATATGCAAGTTTGTAATCTTAAGAAATCTATTTTTTCCAAAAATATTAGAAAAATATCTGGAGGGCAAAAACAAAGAGTCGCTATTGCAAGATCATTAATTCAAGAGTCAGATATCCTACTTGCTGATGAGCCTTTTAATAATTTAGATCCAAAACTAGCTTCTAATATTAAAAATCTATTGTTAATTACTAAAAATAAAAATAAAATAAAAGTTCCTTGCACTACTTTAATTTCTTTGCATAGATTAGATTTATTAGATGGTTTTAATAGAATTATTGGCATGAAAAATGGTGAAATTTTATTTGATTTAGAAAATACTAAATTAAAAAAATTTCATTTAAACAAGATTTATTAGATAATTGAATAAATTAAAATTAAATCCTTCTTTAATAACTTTTCTACCAATACTAGTTTGCATACCTTTAGCCTATGAACTATCTATAAATTTTCATATTGGAGGAATTGAATTATTTAAAGAATTTATTATTTCTGCTTTAAATCCAAAAATCAATAATGAAATCATTTTCTCATTAGTAAAAAGATTAAATGAAACTATTTTTATTGCATTTTCTAGTTGGATAGTAAGTATTATATTTGGGGTTATTCTTGGAATATTATCTTCAGAAATTTTTTATAAAATATTAAATTTACCTATACTTTTAAAGAAATTTTTAAATTTATTTTTAACTTTTATAAGATCCATACATGAAATAATTTGGGGACTTATATTAATGCAAATATATGGTATTAATTTTTCAATTGGGATAATAGCTATTTGTATTCCTTATGTTGCGATAAATGCAAAAGTTTTTAGTGAGCAAATAGAAAATATTAATCTTAAAACTATTGAATCAATTAACCAAATTAATGGTATTAAATCTTCCACCTTAATAACATTACTTTGGTCTCCAGTGATAGAAACCTTACAAAATTTTGGGTTATACCGTTTGGAATGTGCCATAAGAAGTACAGCAGTTTTGGGATTGTTTGGAGTTGGGGGAATAGGTACAAGTATATTTTTATCCTTTCAAACTTTGAATTTCCAAGAGCTATGGACTTATCTTTGGGGTTTAGCTTTTTTAATTATTATCTCAAAAGAACTATTAAAAAAATTTAACCTCTCTAAAACTTCTAAGAAATTTTTGACCTCTTTTGTAATAGCTTTATTTTGTATTAGTTTATTTTCTTTATCTTTTTTTGTTTATTTTATATTTAATAAAAATACAATACCTTTTAATTCAATCAAAAATCTTTTGATATTAAACTTTAATTTTTTTTCATACGATTTTTTAAAGCTATTATTAGAAACAATAGTTTTATGTCTTTTATCTACTGGAATAGCTATAAGTTTTCCTCCCATTTTTATATTGATTTTAAATAATAAAATAGGAATTACAATTATCAGAATAATCTCATTTTTATTTCGTTTAATCCCACCGCCTGTATTAATTCTAATACTCTTAATGTTTAATGATCCTTCAATATCTTTAGCAGCAATAACATTAGGATTACATAATGCAGCTATAACAAGCAAATTGCTTTTGGCGAATTTACATAACCAAGATAATAAACAATATATTGCGATGAAATCATTAGGAGTAGCAAAGAGGTCTAGTTGGCTTTTCGGATTATTTGTTAAACAAGCCAATAGTTACTTAGCATATTGTGCATATAGATCCGATATTATAATTAGAGAAACAGCCATTTTGGGAGTAATTGGAAGTGTTGGTTTAGGTTGGCAACTTCAAGAATCATTGAGTTCATTTGTATGGGAAGAAGTCATAGTGATTTTGTTTGCCTATAGCTCAATTGCAATAATTGGAGAATTAATAAATGGTAAAATCAAAAGTAATCTAACTTGATTACTAATAAAAATCTTCTCAAATCAAGTGAAATAATTTAAAGGAAATTAGTGCCTGTTTTACCAAAACAATTGGTTGTAATTGGAGATAGTTCAGTATATGGATGGGGGGATACTGAAGGAGGGGGATGGTGCGAAAGGCTAAGAAAAGATTGGTCTAAATTTCATAATTTTCCAATTATTTATCCACTAGGGGTAAGAGGAGATGGAATTGAAAAGGTTTCTTTACGTTGGGAAAAAGAATGGTCATCAAGAGGAGAAACGAGAAGAAATAAACCCAAAGCTATCCTCTTAAATGTGGGTCTTAATGATACTCCAACAATTGGACAAAAAAATGGGCGGCACCAATTAGAGATAAATGGATTCGAGTACGGATTAGAAAGATTAATTTTTGAAATAAAGTCCCAAACCCAGGTTTTTGTAATTGGGCTGACCCCAGTTGATGAAAACAAAATGCCATTTGCTGGATGTTTATGGTATTCAAATGATTTCTGTCATTCTTATGAGAGAAGAATGGAAGAAGTCTGTATAAATCAAAATGTCCCTTTTCTGCCAACTTTTAGAGAAATGTACTCAGATAGTAGAAGTAAGAATTGGATCGCAGAGGATGGTATACACTTAAATGCGCATGGACATCTTTGGATTTATCAACGTCTTAAAAGTTGGGATATTCTTAATAAATGGAAGGAATCTTAATTTTGATAAAAGGTAATTTAATTAGAAATTTTGAGATAAAAAATTAGAACAAAAATAGCAATTATAGAAGAAATACTTGTTTGAATAGAGTTTACCAATTCATTACTTAATTTATATTTGTCTTGAAATTTAGCTCCAATAAAACTTTCAGAAATTGTTGCTAAAAAACCAGAAATTGCAACTATCAAAAATTGATATTTTGTTGAGATAATATTTAAAATTAACATTATTAATGACATAAATATTGCACCTAAGGCGCTTGCTACTGTGCCTTCTAAACTAATTCCTCCTTCCGTTCCTCTTTCAACTTTTCTAAATGAAGTAATTAGATATGTATTTCTACCAAATCTTTTTCCTATTTCACTACCAAAAGTATCAGCCAACTTTGCAGCAAAACTTGCAGCAAAACCAATTTTGTAAAAGACTAAATTAGTAAAATTCAATTTAACCATTATTGCAAAAAACAATCCTGTTACAGCCGAACCCCAAACATTTTCAGGACCTCTTTTACCACCTCTTTTTTCAGCTATCCCTTTTTCGTTTTTAAATTTATAACCAATTTTTGTCACAAGAGATCCAAGGAATAAATATATTACAACAGAGCTCCAACCTTGCCATGACAAACATCCCCACAAAATAGATCCTAATATCCCAGCACTCATCCACCCCCCTTTTGTCATCAATGGGACTCTAAAAAACAAAGAAATTAAAATAAGATTAATTAAAAAACCAAATAAAAAATCATTAGAAATTAAATTCATTTTTTTAAAGAATTAATTTAAGATTATTACGCCATTGACTAAGAATTGAAGTTACATTAACAGTAGCTGTTGAAGTTCTTAAAATGCTTTCTGAAAGTTTAACAAAAGCAATTTTATTTTTTATAAAAAATTCAATTTCACCTTGGGACCAGCCTCCTTCCGGTCCAATTACATTCCATAAAACTCCTCCTTTTTTATCCAAAACACTTTGCTTTTTTTTTAACCAATGGTTTAAATTATCAGAACTATTATCTCTTGTAACAGATACTGAAATAATATCTTTATTTTCTATCGAATTTATCCAGTCAAATAAATTAATATAACTCAAAATAGATGGTCTCCATAATCTCTCACATTGTTCAACAGCTTCATTAACAATTGAATCCCATCTTATAAGTTTATTTGAGAAGTTAGTATACTTCTTAACTTGTCTATCTGAATACAAAGGTTGTATAAAATCAATTCCTATTTCAGTACACATTTTTAGAATATCTTCAAAACCATTTTTAGGAATAACCACAGCTATTCCTAATAAAATTTTTTCTTTTTCTTGAAATAAATAAGGAATATTAATATTGTTTATCTTTATATAATTGTCCTCTAAGTTTATAGCTTTCCATAATGAACCTTCGCCATTAGTTATAAATATTTCTTTACCAATTTTTATTCGCATTACATTATTTATGTAACGCGCTTCATTATTTGTAAGTTTTAAATTATTGTTCTTATTATTAATTATTCTTTCATTCTGTATAAATAATCTTGTTAAATCATCCATATATAAAATCAATTTTTAAAAACCAAATCTTCATGTTCCTCAATCGACCAATCACTATTTTCTCCCCCAATTATTAATTCATCAATTTTTACATAATTATTAGATATCTCATTTAACGTATTTATTAAAATATCGATAGAAAGTGAGTCTGAAGTTCCAAAATCAACCCAACTTCTTGACCATAAATTTTGATATTCCATAACACCTAAATTATGCATCAAGGCAGGAAGGGCAGATTCTTTTTGCTCATTATCGTATGACATCCAACTCAAATCAGAACCCTCTTCATGAGTTTGTAAATTTTCAGAATTAAAACCACCTAACCTACCTAAAACATACCAACTATCAAAAACTCCATCTAAGTAGTTTTTTTCTGCTTCAGTAGGTATTTCAAAGAATTTTATCCAAATCCAACAATTAAAAGGATCAACTTCTCTAAATGCAATATTCATTTTTACTGTTATTTTTTTAGATCTATAGTTATTATAAGTTGATAATTCAAAGTTTAATTTTTATACCTACAACTAAATTAATAATGCTTGATTTAAAAGATATTACTTATCAACCGCAAACAGGTAATAAAAAAATATTAGATGATATTAGTTTCAATCTTCATGAAAATGAAATTATATTAATTTGTGGCAAAAGTGGTTCAGGGAAAACTACTCTATTGGAAATAATAAGTGGACTTATTACCCCTCAGAAAGGAAAGATTACTTGGAAAAATAAAAATATCACTGCTAGGCAAAGAAGATGGATAAGTGGAGTAGTATTCCAATTCCCAGAAAGATACTTTTTAGGAACAACCATTGGCAAAGAATTAAAAATTGGTTATAAATCATTAAGAGAAAAAAATATAGAACAAGTTTTAAAAAAAGTTGGGCTATCAGATATAAATCTTACTCAACCTCCTGAGAAATTAAGTGGTGGTCAACAGAGAAGATTAGCTGTAGCAGTTCAACTAATGAGAAATCCAACTATTCTTTTACTTGACGAACCAACTGCTGGGCTTGATTGGTCAATGAAAAATGATGTTAAGAATTTAGTTCTCAATCTCAAAAATAAAAATACAATAATTATTGTTACTCATGAACCCTTATTATTTGAGGGGATACCGTCTAAGATATTAGTCCTTGAGCAAGGAAAGATTAAGGAATTAACGAAAGGAAATTATGGGGGATAAAATTGTACGCGCAACTGCGGCTAATGGTGGAATAAGGTTAGTTGCGGTATTGACAACAGATGCATCAATGGAAGCAAAAGAAAGGCATGGATTGTCATATCTAACTACCTCTATACTGGGGAGAGCTTTCAGCGCCTCTCTTCTTTTAGCAAGTTCGATGAAAGTAATGCATGGGCGAGTCACTTTAAGAGTAAGATCTGATGGCCCTTTAAAGGGATTACTTGTGGATGCGGGCAGAGATGGGAAAATTAGAGGTTATGTAGGCAATCCTAATTTGGAATTAGATCTAGTCAAAAACAAGTCAAATCAATATTCTTTTGATTTCACGAAAGCATTAGGGACAGGCTATTTAAATGTTATTCGGGATAATGGTTTTGGAGAACCTTTTACAAGCACTGTTGAGTTAGTTAATGGAAATATTGCTGAAGATTTAGCATCTTATTTATATCATTCTGAGCAGACTCCTTCTGCTGTATTTATAGGGGAAAAGATTCAAAATAAAAATATTATTTCTAGCGGAGGATTATTAGCTCAAGTTTTGCCAAAGAAAGAAACTGATCCATTATTAGTCTCCCTACTTGAAGAAAGATGTAAAGAAATTAATTCTTTTAGCGAAGACTTATTTAAATCAAAAGATAATCTTCTTTCACTAATAAAAAATATATTTCCAGATATTGATGATAAATCAATTTCCGAGAAAGCTCGAACTCAAGAAGTTAGATTTGAATGTAGGTGCTCTAGACAAAGAAGTTTAAATGCAATGAAAATTCTTGATAAAAACGAGTTAGAAGATATTTTAATTAAAGAAGGAAAAGCCGAATTAGTTTGCGAATTTTGCAAGAATAAATATCTAATAAATTCTGAAGAGATTAAAGAGATGATTAAAAATTAATTTAAAGAAAAATTACTCCTACCCACAAAATTATCATTGCTGGTAAACTTTGAATTTTTTGAATTGATAAAGAGTTATTAGATATTTCCTGAATAAATGAGTTAGTTTCAAATAAACCTCCAAATATTAATCCTATTGAAAGAAATGTCACACTCCATCCAAGAGAACTAATAAACTTTTTACCTGATTTAATTTGAATATAAGTAAGGATTAAAGTTGAAATAGAAAGCAGAAGTCTGTTGTAAGAATCAGGACTAATTAAAAGTATTATCAAAAATAATAATCCAACAGATAACTTGATTGAAAGATTATCAAAAGATGGAGGGGTTATTTGGGGAAGGCTATATTCGTTTGACTTATTAACATTATTATTCAAATTTTTTATTTTTGATAAAAGCGGGAAATCATTATTAATGAGTTTATTAATTTGTTTCTCTTTCTTAGAAGCATTTTGAGCTTCGAAACTAACATTCCCTGACTGCCTTGCTTTCAAACTACCCATTAATAATTGATCAAAAGATGATTCTATTTTTGCCTTAAGTAGTAGATCTTCACCTGCCTCTTTAACTTTAAGATCTCTTGCTTTTTGTATATCTTCAAAATCGGCACCTTCGTCAACACCTAATATTTCATAGGGATTTTTATCGGGATTATTTTTGCTTTTATTTGAATCCAATTGATTTTTACAATGACTATACATTAACCAATTTTATTATCCAATAGGACTTTATAAAACAATTGGTTCCACTCCACTAACAACAGGTGCTACTTTTTTTAAATCTAAATTCTCATTATCTTCAATAAATTGATTAAGATTCCAGTGATTTTTAAAAAGAATCACTGGCCTATTCCAGCAATCCTTTACTACTTTGCAATTAAAGATCCTTCCTAATTCGTCAATAGCTGACCATCCATCTGAAACCCATCGTGCCAATTGGTATGGCATAGATTCAAGATTGGCATCTACACCATATTCATTTTTTAATCTATGAATAACTACTTCCAACTGTAATTGTCCAACAGCTGCAAGGATAGGATCTCTTTTGCTCTCATCAAAGTCATAAAGTATTTGAACAGCACCTTCTTCACGAAGTTCGTTTACTCCCTTCCTAAAGTTTTTAAATGCTGAAGGGTTTGGATTTCTTAGCCAACTAAATATTTCAGGACTAAAGGAGGGTATACCCTCATATTCAAGATGAGTGCCTGTATATAAAGTATCTCCAATAGAAAACATTCCAGGGTTATTAAGTCCAATTACATCTCCAGGATAAGCATCATCAACTACTTCTCTGTCTTGACCAAATATTTTTTGAGGTCGAGATAATCTAATAGTTCTTCCTGTTCTTGAGTGCTTGACTGACATATCCTTTTCAAATTTTCCACTACAAACTCTTATAAAAGCAACTCTATCCCTATGCTTTGGATCCATATTTGCTTGTAACTTAAATACGAAACCGCTAAATTCATTGCTTGCAGGCTCAATATCTCCCTTATTACTATTTCTTGAAGTTGGTTTTTGAGCCATTTTTAAAAAACTATCTAAAAAAGGTCTTACCCCAAAATTTGTCATCGCCGAGCCAAAGAAAACAGGAGTAAGTGAACCATTAAAAATTTCTTCTTTTTCTAATTTCGAACCTGCCTCATCAAGGACCTCGAGCTCTTCAAGAGAGTTCTCAAGTAATTCTTTCTCTACATATTTTGAAAGTTCTTTATCATCTAAACTCATTCTTTTCTCATTTGACTGTTTCCCTCTAACAGCTTTATCAAATAAAATAACCTCTCTTGAAAATCTATCAATAACTCCTCTAAATTCCTCACCTATACCAATCGGCCAATTAACGGGCAAAGTATTTAAACCAAGCTCTGATTCAATTTCATCAAGCAAAGAAAAAGGTTCTCTGCCCGGTCTATCCATCTTGTTAATAAAAGTAAAAATAGGTATTTTTCTCATTCTGCATACCTCAAATAATTTTCTTGTTTGAGGTTCTAATCCTTTGGCGGCATCTTCAAGCATTACTGCATTATCTGCGGCAGCTAAAGTTCTATATGTATCTTCAGAAAAATCTTTGTGACCAGGAGTATCCAATAGATTTATTACTGATCTTTCATATTCAAACTGCAAAACAGTTGAAGTTATTGAGATACCTCTTTGTTTTTCAAGTTCCATCCAATCAGAAGTAGCTTTCCTTTGATTACCTCTTGCTTTTACTGCCCCTGCTTGCTGAATAGCGCCTCCATACAAAAGAAGTTTTTCAGTAAGAGTTGTTTTACCAGCATCAGGATGTGAAATAATCGCAAAGTTCCTTCTTTTATTTACCGCCTCTAAGATATTTTTACTATTTAAGTTTTCAGTACTTGAACTCATTAAATTCTATTTTAACGATCCCACTAACCTTAAACCTTACCATAAATGACTAAATATTGATCACCTTCTTCGAACACTTCTAAAGAGGATAATTTATTCTCAAAAATAAAATCTTTTAATTCTTTTGATGTGTAAGAAGCCTTTAATGATGCGTAATAATCATTAGTCAAAATTTCATTATATTTTTCCCCACATTTTTCTTTTAAATATAAGGCTGATTGTTTATCAATAGGTCTTTTCAGATCTTTATGAAAATTTATAGTCAAATCACTTGATAATCTCTTTATGCAATTAAAAAAATCATCCAGATAAGTAATATGGTGAATTAAACTGTTGCTGACTAATAAACTTATATTTTTTTCGAAAGAAATATCACTTGATTTAAGGCTTTTTATATCTGCACAAATGTAACGCAAATTTTTTAATCGACTCCGATTTAAGGAATTCTTTTTATTTAACTTAGCTATTCGAATCATCTCTTTGGAGCCATCAATACCAATAACATTGGCACTAGGCCATTTAATTGATAACTTTTCAGAAATATTGCCAGGTCCGCATCCTAAATCAACAATCAATTCTTTTTCATTCAAATGAATATTATTTTTAATCAAGTAATGGTTTATTTGACTAATAAGATTATTCTCTCCCTCTGAAAAGTCAGCTTTAGCATAAGAATCAACTTGGTCTTCTCTTTCCATTAATTCAGGTTCAACAGTTCTTTCCATAAACTTCCGTGAACAAAGATTTCATAATAAACATATTTTTACACAAACCGTTAAATAGTGGTAAGAATAGTTGCAGACGCCACAGGTAGAGTTATTCTTCCTTTACAGGTAAATTTACATACTTTTTTTTTATCGTGACAATTGCACCAAATAAAGCTTCCTCCGAGAGCAATTCTAATAATCTTAGAAAAGATGACTTTCCAAAAACAGCCCCTGCTGCTTATCCTGTCTTCTTTAGGTCATATAGTAGAAAGACAGTTTCCGGGAAAAGAGAGAATTGGAGTGAAGTTGGAGAAAGAAATTTATCTGGATTAAAAGAATTAGGAAAACTCTCTGATCAAGAGTTGATGTTAATGAGAGAAATGCAGAGTAACCAAAAGGCTCAACCATCTGGAAGATGGTTATGGATCGGAGGGACTCCATGGATTAATAAAAACCAGAATTTTTCAGGAGCATATAATTGTACTTCGACAAATTTAATTGATTGGGAAGCTTTTGCCTTAATGATGGATTTAGCAATGATGGGTTGCGGCACAGGA
The DNA here is from genome assembly GCA_003282425.1 of Prochlorococcus sp. AG-335-A05. Taxonomy (GTDB): domain Bacteria; phylum Cyanobacteriota; class Cyanobacteriia; order PCC-6307; family Cyanobiaceae; genus Prochlorococcus_A. The sequence continues at coordinate 64,321 of QBZF01000002.1, forward strand.
GCAATAATAGAGCCCCATTTTATAAATAAGCTTCCAACAGTAAAAAATAAAATAACTATTAAATCAGTAAGCGAAGTAGGAATAACTCCTAAAGATCAAAGGCAGGAAAAATCTTCTTTAGAAATTAAAGGCAACAATATCTTTATAAAAGTGGGGGATAGCAGAAGAGGCTGGGTAGATAGTTATAAATATCTTCTTGAAGCATCAAGCAATGAAAGTCTTGAAAAAGAAATTAATGTTCATATTAACTTAGAGGATATTAGGCCAGCAGGAGAATCATTAAAAGGTTTTGGAGGTATGGCAAATCCTATTAAATTAAAGGATTTATACTCTCGAGTTGCTTCTCTATTAGGAAAAGCGATTGGTAGAAAGCTAAATACAGTTGAGTGTTGCTTACTTATTGACGAAGCAGCTGTAACAATAGTTGCAGGTAATATAAGAAGAAGCGCTGGCATGAGGCAGTTTGCATCTGATGACAAAGAAGCAGCATCAGCTAAAGAGAATCTTTGGAGTCAAGACGAAGACGGTAATTGGAGAATCGATCCCGAAAAGGACGCTCTTAGGATGGCAAATCATACAAGGGTTTATCATACAAAGCCCTCTTATCAAACAATTCTAGATGCTGTAACCAAGCAATTTCATTCAGGTGAAGGAGCAATTCAATTTGCTCCAGAAGCAATAGCAAGATCAAATGCAGACATTTTGAACGGAGAAGATCTCAAAAATGAATTCATAGAAATATATTCAGAACAAGGTAAAGAGGAAGCTAGAAATTGGATTAATCTAAATTACGGACCTTTTTCTGAAGAAGAACTAGATCATAGAATGAGTAGATATGGTCTAAATCCTTGCGGAGAAATATTAGGCAATGATTTTCATTGTAACTTGGCTGAAGTTCACCTAAATCAGATAGATCCGGAAAATATTGAAGAACAAAAAAAAGCCTTTAAAGCTGCAGCTCTTTCAGTGGCATGTTTGCTAAATCATGAATTCGAAGTTGAGAGATATAGAAAAAGTAGGGAGTATGATCCTATTGTGGGAGTAAGTTTTACAGGATTATTTGATTTCTTTGTACATGCGTTTGGGACCCCTTGGTTGAAATGGTGGGAAGCTGGGAGACCTGACAACGAAGAAGGAAAAGAATTTAAAAAGCAAGAAGCTAAATTCTTAGATTCATGGAGAAAAACTGTAAAAGAAACTGTTTGGGAATACTGCGACAAACATAATCTCAGAAGACCTAATAGATGCACAACTGTTCAACCTGCTGGCACCAAAAGTCTTTTAACAGGAGCTGCTCCTGGATGGCATCCACCTAAAGCACAAAGATTTTTAAGAAGAATAACCTTCAGAAAGAATGATCCTATTGCTTTAGCTTGTATGGATTATGGTTACTCTGTTGTTCCATCTCAATCCGATAAAGATGAAAAAGGATGCTTGCTTGATAATCCATTTGACCCAAGATGTACTGAATGGCTCGTTGAAATCCCAACAGAAGTAAGTTGGGCAAACATAGAAGGAGCAGATCAAATAGATATTAATAACTTCTCTGCCCTTGCACAATTCGATTTTTATATGCAAGTTCAAAAGTTTTATACAGAACATAATACTTCTGCAACTGTTGAATTTAGAGAAAGTGAAATTGAAGATTTAGCAAAAGCAATACATAGTGCAATAGAAAATAACGAAGGGTATATTTCTGCAGCATTATTAGCTCGATTCAGTGCAAATGCTACATTCCCTAGATTACCTTTTGAACCTATAAACAAAGAGGAATATTTATCTTTGCAGGAACAGGTAACTGAAAGGAAAGTAAATAATGATTTCTTTGATGCCCTTAATAAATATGATATTGGAGAGCTCTCCGAAGCAGGACCAGCTGGTTGTGATTCAGATAAATGTTTACTGCCGTTAGCTAAACCAAAAAATTAAATATTAAGTTATTTGTAAATTATTTAAATTTTGTTTTTAAAAATTCAATACATGGCTACATCTTAAGTAGGTATGTAAAATTACTATGACATTAAGCTTAAATATTGGTAATTTTTTTAATGATTCATCTACTCATGCTTTAGTTGACGAGCTTAGGAAAAGAAGTACAGAAGAATCAATATTAGAATTTGAAGAAAAATTTAACTCTACAAACGAAAAAAATCTACATATTTATATATGTAGATTTCTTAAAAATAGATCTATATCTCGAGCTTTAGCTTCTAAGTGGCTAATTACAATGATTAACGACAAAGAGTCAAAAATTAATTCCCTGAAAAATTAAATAATTAAGTTAGAGCAGAAAGCCTCCAAAGTGCTATCCCAAAAATTGAAACACCCATTATTAAAGTAAAAGCCAAAGCATTAACCACTTGAACCTTCTCAGTCATGACATTCGCGAATGGAAGTAACTGCGCATACAAAGGTTTTTCCTCAACTACTGCAGCTTTTTTACTAGGAGATTTTTTGTTTCTTGAGAACATAAACATCGTTATAATCCTCTGAATTTTACATTTAAAAAGTAAAGTTATTAAAAATAAATCGATTAATTGAACAAAATGTAACCTGTCTAAATCATTAAATTATTCTAAAAAAAGATTTCATCCCACTTAATAGATAAATTTTCTTCGATTTAGCAGTATAAATTTCATTTAAAGCCTTCACAAAAAATTACCTATGTGTTAATATTAATTTGTAGCAACCGCTACCAAAACGTTCAACTTGTAAAAATGCAAGCCGCAAATCGACTCAAGCCATGGAACGGGGACTTGGGCGAAACCGGAGAAAATAGATGACACTTATCTACAGAGGACAAAAATACGTCCAAAACAAAGTAGTTGCAAAAAAACAGCATACAAAATTAACTTATAGAGGCAAAGCTTACACAAGTTAATTACTATACAAAAATAAAAAAGTCCACATAGCGTGGCCTTTTTTTATGGCTCAAAATATCAGATTCTCAATTTAAAACTAATCATCATAAATTTTACAATGAGAGTTTGTAGGATGCAAAATACATTCCTCATCCCAGTACTCATTAAAAGTATCTTTTGGTAATTGATAATTAAAATCGTGCATCCTCCATATGTCATTCAGTGAATTATTGAGGATGGTAAAAGGTGTTGTAAGTTTCATAACCTTCCTTTGTTACTAGTTACTCTATAAAACGAGTCCACCTATAAAGTCAAGCGAAGAAATACTCAATTGTACTTTCAAACAATGATATAAGATGATTAAATATTAAACCTTAAGAGGAAAATTATGACAGAGGAAAAACCTCTATTTAAAACGCCCTATGATATTAAAGATGTAAGTGCTCTTTTTGCGATAGTAGCCTTTGTTTTAATTATTGCAGCCATAGTTGGTAATAATTTATTTGGGATATTTCAACAAAGTGTTAATTTTGGCTAATTCATTTTGATAATAAGTAATCTAATATCTTCTTCATTGAAAAAATAAGAACCTGTTCTTTAGTTCCTTCATAAAGAATAATATCGAGTAATACCCCTTATTTTCCTTTTTTGTTAATTGTATAGATTTATTAATAGAACATAGTCATATCAATCAATCTAGTATTTTTGCTTATTGATCCCAATAAATTCTTCCAATAATATGAACGAAATTTATAAAAGGTTTATTTTATGAGTATTCAAAGAAGTCAAAATCATAAGAGACAATCAAAAAGTAATTCAGAATGGCTAGATGAAATGATTATTATAATAAATAGAATGAAAAATAAACTTTAGAACGTAATCGTAATGGGATTTCCACATTGCCCTATTTGTGTAGGCCTAGCATTTTTCACCTTTTGTGTAGTGGTCACTCGCAGTTATATGGTCTTTTTTCTCTATAACAAGTCAGTAAAAAGCAGATCTTATTTTTTACCTATTTGATACAAACTTAAATTGTTTCTCAATCCGTGCTTAATAATTGGTTGATTAAAATCTTCTTTTCATTTTGAGCTATTAAAAAGGCTATTAGATTATCTCAAAACTTTTACATTCAAAAATATAACTAATAAAGAACTCTGAAATAAAACTTTTCTCGATGAAGTTTCAAGTGCAGCTACTGCTAATGAAATCGCCTTAATAGCTTAACACTATGGATTTCAATTTACTGGTAAAGAATTAAAAGAAGTTTCTAAGAGCAAAATTGAGGGGGTAAATATTAAAATTCAAGATACCACTCCATCTTATAATTTTGGTGAGGAGGGAAACTAAAAAAATTGATTAAGAAAAAAAAATGATAAATTTCATAAGCTCCATAATTTAATCCTGCTTACAAGGATGAGCATTCTACTTTTTTGAATGACTTAGTTTTTAATAATGTTTTTCAGTTGATACTTTGAGACTGATTTTCATTTATTATTTTATTAGCAGTAGAAGGATTATCTTCTTTTTTTGGGATTTCATTTAAATGCGTATGATTTAATTCTTTTTTATTATGTCCATGAGCAATCCCCAGCTCATGCATCCTTGCATGTTCTTTAATAGTATCTCTTAATTCACCAGATTTAGGACCTACTGTCGTATAAATACCGTATCCAATGGCGCCAAATAATAATACTCCAATGCTTCCTAAAACAAAAATGAGTGTAGGATCATTATTAGCCGCAATCATATTAAAAATAAATAATTAAACCAGACTTTAATGATTTATAAAAGGATTTTAAAGTAAATAAGTTATAAGTTAGGTATTTAAAAAGTATTATTGTCTGTAGCAGTTTAGACAAAATAAATATACAAAAGATAAGATAATTTTTTAAAACTAATATAAAATGTTGAAAATTATTTTTTACTATTTCAGACAGCTCAAACAAAATAGCGTTTATTCTTCTTTTACTTGGAGCTCTCGTTTATTACGGGTTAGTTATTAGTGGTAATAATCCGCTTTAAAGTGAGGGGGAGGAATCAAATATCTAAGAATTTAAGACCCTCTAAAATTTAAGCAAATTAAAATAACATTGCTCCATATTTAATAATGATAAATTGGAAACAATAAGTTATTAAATTCCAAAAAATAATCCGTCTTTTTGATAAGAAAATATAACTACAGATATACCTATTGAGATAAGAATAAATTTAAAAATACTATTTTGTAGTTTTTTTCTTAGTGAATTGGATCCTTCTGATGATTTCATAAAAGATATTTAAAAAATTAAAAAAACTTAATTTATATTTGGATGACTTGCTAAAAGATAGTTCAAAAATAATTAATCCTTTTTTGGTTTAGGTTTTAGACCAAAATCATTTTTACCTCTAGCAAAGAAAGTAATTACCAATAAAAAAAAGCTTAAAATAGAGAGAGTTTCCATAATAAAATGATAAATTTTTACTTAGAAGTTATTTGATCTTTTAATTGAGATTTACTTGATGAAATACCAAAATCATTTGATCCGAATTTCATAAAAGCAATAAAGGCAGCAAAAAAGCCCAAGACTGCAAAGAGATACATTTGTTTAATATAAGTAATGCATATGAGGACAATAAAAATATTTCTTAAAAGAGTCAAGAACAACTTTTACATAATAAATAGCTAAAAATACATCATTTACTTTTAAAAATTACTTATAAATAATTATTTGATAATGCTTAATGAACAAAATTTTATAATGTTAATAATTAGTCGAAGCTTCTTAAATGCAATTAATTAAAAGCCTTACTTTCCATTGTCTCAAACTTCATAGATTATAAATCTATAATCAAAAAAGTTTGGGCAAAATCTAACGTAGGTACTAAAAAATCATCTACATAAAATGATATTAAAATAGAAAATTTTTAGCTAATAAATATTAAAAAACTTGATTTGAATAAATTTTTTTTAAATTTTTTATTTATAAAAATATTCCTTTGCTTTGTATAAACATATGAAAAGCAGGATTATGAAGATAGAGTTCATAAGTAGCTTTAGCTAAGAAAATAATTAAACCTGAAACAGCAAGAAAAATTATCTGATCTTTTGATGCATTATCAAAATTGAAATTTTTTGCATAGAATGTTTTTGCTTTCATAATTAAATTTAGCTCTATTTATGGTCTAGCAAACATAATTAAGTAGATTTTAAAAATATATATTTTATTTAGATTTTAAAAATTTTTTTTAGGTATCTACTTTACTACTATTTCTTTATGAACATATAGGAGTTCTTGTCCAGTTAAAACAGGGTTATTTTAAAGCCTTAATTCAAATTATATTCCTTGAAAATCTGGAATTAAAATCCCTCCATCAAGATCATCATCATCATCATCTTTATTCTCATCTGAAAAAATTATTTCGCCAACTTTTAATCCAAGAAAAAGACAGAAAATCCAAATGAAAATATCACCACCGGGCAAACCCATAACCCAACTAAAGATTAGGCCAATTAATAAACCAATTCCTACGATAAAAATTTCCAATGGTATTTATTCTTTTAAATAAACTAATAAATGATTACGAAAAAATGTGTAATTAAGTTTTCAAGATACTGTGATATTTATTTCTTAAGAAAGTTTAATGACCTAGAAAATAGAATAATTTATTAAAAAATCTTTTCTTTAACCAATTTTCAGACTTTATTTCTCTCTGATTATTTTTTATCTTTTTATGTAGATTTAAAATTTAATTAAAAGATAAATTCTGATAGCTGAAAAAATATTCTTGGAACTTATAGATAATTATTTTTTATTTTTATTAATTAAAAATAATTGGATAGATAAATAATTTACATTAGAAGGTAAAAATAACTTTTACACAATAATGATATATTCTTCGAATAAAATTTAATACATTATTAATACATTAAAAGGTCTCTAAAATTGTTGCTTATCTAAAAAATTATATATAGATTTGAAAAAGGAGCTTTTTAATTTAATAGAAAATATCTTTTCAAATATGGTCCATTCAACCTTTAATTTTGTGGCTTATATCTTGATTAACACTTTCTCAATATTTTCAAGCTTGCTCCCTGCATTGAATGAAAAAAATCTCCCATGGATTGATGTCATTCATCCTATTGTTGTTCATTTCGTAATCGCTATGGCTTTAGGTGCTGTAGTCTTTGATTTTGTTGGAATAATTTTTAAAAAGCCTAATTTATTTGAAGTAAGTTTTTTAAATTTAACTGTTGCAACAATTGCTATCTTTATTGCTATTGTATTTGGTCAAATTGAAGCGGGATTAAGTAATCCATATGGAGTATCAAGAGATGTTTTGAATTATCACAGTACAATAGGATGGTCCTTAGCAGGAGTACTTTCGGTTATAACAGGATGGCGATATGTATCAAGACAAAGTAATCCTCAAGTTCTATCAAAAGGGTTTGTTTTTATAGATGTGATTTTAGCAGCCTTAGTTTGTACTCAGGTTTATTTGGGAGATATGTTGGTTTGGATTTATGGATTGCATACTGTACCAGTTGTTCAGGCTGTTAGAGATGGATTATTATGATAATTTTTGATCATTATCTTTCTTTGCAAATAGGTGGTTTAAAAAGTATTAACTACCTTTTCTGTCTTTTAATAAAATCACCAATTAGTGAAATATCAGACAAGTTGGGTCCAAATGATTTGCCTTATAAAATTCCATTGCATCCAAATCTTGTTCATTTAACTATAGGTTTATTTGCTATTGGAATATTCTTTGATATAGCAGGAGCCTTTTATCCTTTTGAAAAAAGAATTTTAAGATTTCTTTCTTTTCCAGTTACCAGAGTTGGATTTCATGATGTTGGTTGGTATAACATTCTTGCCGCTTCCTTTATAACTTTCTTTACGGTTGCAACTGGTTTCTTTGAAATGTTGCTTGCAGTTCCGATCCCTGAAGTGAAAAGTATTTTAGGTCAAAGTGCTATTTCTACAATGCTTTGGCATGCCATAGGCGGAGTAGCTATTCTATTTGTAATGATTTCAATGACTATATGGAGGGGTTATCAAAGATTTGTTTTCAGGAAGGATTTCGGAAGACAAGTCTCTTGGTCTTACATATCTTTAGGGGCCTTAATTTTAATTTTAATGGGACTTCATGGCAGTTTAGGAGCATGGCTTGCAAGTGACTTTGGAGTTCATATTACAGCTGACCAACTTCTTGTTAAAGGAGAAGATCTTAATCAAATTTTTCAATGACTACTAAAATAAAGAGGTTAAAGAAAAAGAAGTTTTCAAACACTTTTATAATAATTTTTGCAGTAGTTCTAAACATAGTAATTAGTCTATTAATGGGTCATTGGTCTTATAGTTGGTTACCAATACAAGCCTCAGAGGCTGCTCATTATGTAGATAATCTATTTGCATTTGAAACCTCTATTGGTACTTTTATCTTTCTAGGCTGTACAGGAACAATGGCTTGGATTTTAGTATTCAATAGAGCCCCCAAGTATGATGAAAGTAATGGCGAACCTTTAGAGGGAAATTTAAAACTTGAAATCATATGGACAATAGTTCCTCTTATTTTAGTTTTGGCGATATCAACATACTCAACAAGAGTTAATTATAAACTTGAAAACTTAGGGTCAAAAATAAAATATGATTTCGGAGCAGAGGTTCCTTTTGTTGAGGAAAAAAAAGTTTTTGATTATGGACCCATTGACGTGATTTCAAGGCAATGGAATTGGGAGTTTGTTTATCCAAATGGAATACGTAGTTCTGAATTACATTTGCCAATTAATAAAAGATCAAATTTCAGATTAATAACAGAAGATGTTATTCATAGCTTTTATGTCCCAGCATTTAGATTAAAGCAAGACATTATTCCTGGAAGTGTAATTACATATTCTCTTACACCTACAAAAGAGGGAGTATTTAGATTAAGAGACGCAATGTTTAGTGGTGCATATTTCTCACAAAATCAAACAAATGTAATTGTAGAATCTGAAAACGTATTTAATAAATGGATTAAGGAGACTGTAAAAAAAGAACCTCAAAATGGATTAAATCCTGCTGGCCGTTTGTATGAAAAAAGGCTAAAAAATGGTAATAGAGGTTGGGCTACAGTTAAACCTGCACCTGATCCAAAAGTTAATGAGGTTGGTTCTGAAGTAAGAACTCATGATAGTTAAAATCTAATATGACAATCGTTAATTATGATCCAAGATTAGTTAAGACTAAAAATCCTTATCCCAAAGGCCCAAATGATTGGAAAAGGTTTTTTAGTTTTAATACTGATGCCAAAGTAATTGGCATTCAATATATAGTCACAGCTCTTTTTTTCTTATTAATAGGTGGTCTATTAGGGATGTTAATTAGAGGAGAGTTAATAACACCACCTTCAGATCTTTTTGATCCAACCGTTTACAACGGTCTCTACACTATGCACGGAACGATAATGCTTTTTTTGTTCCTTTTCCCTATTTTAAGTGGTTTAACAAATTTACTTGTACCACCAATGATAGGTGCACCAGATATGGCTTTCCCAAAACTTAATGCCTTAGCATTTTGGCTAGTGCCAGTTTTTTCAATAATACTACTTTTAAGTTTTTTTGTTCCTGGAGGTCCAGCCTCTTCAGGTTGGTGGTCATATCCGCCTATCAGTATTCAGAATCCTCTGGGAAAAGTTTTAAATGGAGAAATGTTATGGATAATAGCAATATCATTGTCTGGAATTTCTTCAATCATTGGTGCGGTCAATTTTGTAACAACGATAATAAGAATGAGAGCGCCAGGGATGGGGTTTTTCAAAATGCCAATTTTTATTTGGACTGTATTAGCAGCTCAATTATTGCAATTGCTTGGATTGCCTGCCTTAACTGGTGGAGCGATAATGTTATTTTTTGATTTAACATTTGGAACAAGTTTTTTCAGGGTTGAGGGAGGAGGAGACCCTGTTTTGTTTCAGCATTTTTTCTGGTTCTATTCTCATCCTGCCGTCTATGTAATGGTTCTACCTGTCTTTGGAATATTTTCTGAACTTTTTCCTGTTTATTCAAGAAAACCTCTTTTTGGATATAAATTTGTTGCTGTCGCTTCCTTTGGTATAACAATTCTTTCTCTAGTTGTTTGGGTTCATCACATGTTCTATACAGGTACACCGATGTGGATGAGGAATTTATTTATGTTTACTACTATGCTCATTGCTGTACCTACAGGTGTAAAAGTATTTGCTTGGATTGCTACATTATGGGGTGGGAATATTAGGTTAAGTACACCGATGCTTTTTTGTTTGGGGGGATTATTTAATTTTATCTTTGGAGGTATTACGGGAGTAATGCTTGCAACAGTCCCAGTAGACATACATGTTGGAAATACATATTTTGTTGTTGCTCATTTTCACTATATTATTTTTAATACCATTGCTTTTGGAATATTTGCAGCTATTTATCACTGGTTCCCAAAATTTACAGGAAAGATGTTTTATGAAGGTTTAGGGAAAGTACATTTTGCGCTTACTTTTATAGGAGCGACTTTAAATTGGTTACCACTTCATTGGGCTGGTTTATTAGGAATGCCAAGAAGAGTTGCATCATATGATCCTGAGTTTGCTATATGGAATGTCTTAGCAAGTATTGGAGCTTTTATTCTTGGCGTTGCCTCTATTCCTTTTATCTTAAATATGGTTAGTTCGTGGGTAAGAGGAAAATCAGCTCCTCCAAATCCTTGGAAAGCTATAGGATTAGAATGGCTACTTCCCTCTCCACCTCCTCACGAAAATTTTGAAGAAGATATCCCAACGGTTTTAAATGAACCATATTGCTATGGCCTAGATAAACCATTTGTTGAAGATGAGCAATTTTATATAGAGAAGTCACTCAAAAAAATTTAAATATGCTTACAGAAAATCAAAATTTATCTTTAAATCATAAACCAGGTCACGTAAAACATGATGGTCATAATATGACTGGATTTATTATATTTTTATGCTCGGAAAGTATTATATTCTTTGCTTTTTTTGTAGGTTACAGCGTCCTTAAAATTAGTGCGCCTGTTTGGTACCCTGCAGGTATAAATGGAATCGATATAAAAATGCCGCTTATAAACACGGTGATTTTAGTCTCATCAAGCTTTGTGATTTACTTTGCAGAAAAATATCTTCATAAGAAAAATCTATGGGGTTTCAGAATCATTTGGTTCATAACAATGATAATGGGCAGTTACTTTGTATATGGCCAATATGTTGAGTGGTCTGAACTTACTTTCAGCTTACAAAGTGGGGCTTTTGGAGGAATGTTTTATTTACTTACTGGTTTTCATGGCCTACATGTAATAACAGGGATATTGCTAATGGGACTTATGTTATTCAGATCATTTATTCCAGATAACTATAAAGGCGGTGAAATGGGAGTTGAATCAGTAAGTCTTTTTTGGCATTTTGTTGATGTTATTTGGATCATATTATTTGGTCTTATTTATTTGTGGCAATAAATTGTGTATCATTATTTTTATATGAAAATTATAAAATTTTCAATATATGATAATAGATGATCATCATTATGATTTCATAATAATTGGAAGCGGTGCTGGTGGTGCTACCTTAGCTAGTCAATTATCAAAAGAGGGAAAATGGGTCCTAGTCCTAGAAAGGGGAGGTCAACTTCCTTTAGAAGAACAAAATATTATAGGGACTGATTTATTTAGAAAAACAAGGTACCACCCTAAAGGGGAAAACTGGCTTGGTCCAGATGGAGATCCTTTTGCTCCTCAAACTGTTTATGCTTTAGGGGGAAACACTAAGATCTGGGGCGCGGTTTTAGAAAGAATGAGAAGTGAAGATTTTGATGATCTTTCTTTACAAGATGGCAATTCACCAGCGTGGCCCATAACATATGAGGAACTTGAACCATTTTATGGAAAAGCAGAAGAAATTTATAATGTAAAAGGTACTCAAGGTATAGATAAAACAGAACCTGAAAGATCTTTAGGTTATGATAATCCTCCAAAATCTATTGATCCTTTATTCAAAGAAATTCAAAATATTTTAATAGAAGAGGGATTCAACCCTTATTATTTACCAATTAGCTGGCCTGAAAATTCTCAAGATATTGATTTTGATAAATGTGCAATGTTTCAAAAAGGAGATTCTCAACTTTATGGTATTTATAATTCAGATCAAGATTTCCTGAAAATTAAAACTAACGCTAAAGTTTTAAAACTAGATGTAAATTCTTCTGGAAAATCAGTTAAGGGTGTTGAGGCAGAGATAGATGGGGATAAATGGCTTTTCTCCTCAGATATAGTTATTCTTGCAGCCGGAGCAATTAATACTCCAATAATTTTATTAAATTCAAAATCTTCTTCACATCCAAATGGTTTAAGTAATAAATCTAATATGGTGGGTAAAAATTTAATGAATATACAAATGACGTGTATTCTTCAAAGAGCTAATAATCTTACAAGTGGATATTTTCCAAAATCCTTAGGATTAAATGATTTTTACTTTGGGGATAAAAATGTTGATTTCCCATTAGGTCATATACAAACTGGAGGAGGGGTACTTAGAGATGCTTTTTTTGCTGAATCTCCGCCAGTCCTATCCTTAATTACAAAATTAATACCCGACTTTGGATTAAAAAATTTAGCAAAAAGGTCAATATCATGGTGGGCTATGACTGAAGTTTTACCTGATCCGGAAAACGCAGTAACCATTCAAAATAATAGGGTAAAAATTAATTACATACATAACAATTTAGAGGCACATGATCGACTCGTTTACAGGTGGCTTGATACTTTAAAAGTTATTGAGAATAATCCCCTTTCCTTATCAATAACTAGAACCCCAGCACACCCTAGAGGATTAGCTCCACTAAGTATAGTTGGTTATTCTTGCGGCACCTGCAAGATGGGCAATGATCCGAAAACATCAGTTGTTGATAAGAATGGAAAGTGTCATGATATTGATAATCTTTATATTTCTGATGCAAGTATTTTTCCAAGTTGCCCAAGTATTGGCCACGGTTTAACTGTAATTGCCTTGTCCCTTAAATTAGGAGATTATCTTACCTCTGGAAATCTTTATAAGCCCTTGATATGTAGGCCTTAAGACTTTAATTGAAATAAAAATTGTTAGTTAATCATAATTTTAAAATTTTTTATGAATTTAAATTCAATAATTCAAAATATACAATTTGCAAGTAAATTATTAAAGCTATAAATATTAAATAGAACCAGCCAATATCAATAAAAAACCGAAGAATACAGATAACCCCATCATTATGATCATTTTATAAAACCAATTTGGAATATTATCATTATAAAAATCCCAATGCTCATTTTTTGAGTCCATTATTTTTTCCATCCTCATAAGATTTTCTAGGATTTCAAAAATATCTTGGTAGGGTTTTAATGCTGTATCAAGAAAATATTTCATAAGCATAAAACAAAATTCTATTCTTATATTATCTAGGTATTTATACTTGAGTGGCTTTTGTGTTCTTTTTGTAGCTTGATTTCATAATTGAACTATTTATATTGAATTTAATAGTTGAAAGTCTTAAAAGATTCTTTTATTAAATAGTTAGACTTTTTGTATAAGTTATCAATTCCGTTATGCGGGTACCTCAACCCCATGATTGATTTTAGACCATCTACCAATCTCTTTATAAAAACTAGAACAAGATATAACATCCCATTCTATTGAAAAATTTCCAGTTTTTTCTTTAACTAGATTTACATGAATTATTGGATTCTTAGCAGTGACATCAGGATAAGAAGTTAGATGTTCAACCTCATGATTTTTTTCTACATCATGATATGTCTTACACCTATCGACCCATTTACAGTTAATACAAATACACATTTTTATATAACTAAATAAATTTAACTTTTAAAATTATTATATTTTTTATTTATAAATGCAGATTCAGTTTGGAATTTTAATTTTTCCAAATAATTTTGCTGAAATTTATTATTCCCTGAACATTGCATCCCAAAAATAAGATTAATATCTATCTCATTAAATAAATTTTTATTTGTTTGTTTATTAATTCTTTCTTTCATAAGAGCTAATTTTTATAATGAAATACCAGCATGACAATAGGTATTGATACTTTAAAGAGTAAAAATACTTATCTGTAAAAAAAGTATTAATTAACGTATATTCTGTATAATTTCGTGAATCATTCTACATAAATACTATTTAATTTGATGATTTTAAAACAATTATTTTTAATAGTTTTTCGATAATAATTTAAATCAAATTTTAAATATTTTTTCTAATTTTTCTTTAAAAGATGGTTCTGATAATTTATAAAGTTTCTTAAAAAATTTATATACTTTATATCCAGCGAAAGGAATAAATATAGCTAATAAAATTACTCTAAAAGTTTCTGATTCCATTAGCGGTTCATCATAAAGATTGCCAACCCAGCGAAGCTAACTAATTTAGTAACTATAAAAAATGGAACTAACTTCTGAACTTTTAACCCGAAAGGTAGGATTTTATTAATGGCTTCCATAGCTTTTTTATTATTTGATAAAAACCCTAACAAATCTTTCCAAAAATTTTGATCTTGGTATAAATCAATTACTCAAAATGGTGACCTTGATCACTAAAATAATATTTTTGAAGAGGTATTCATTCTTTATCTTTACAATTAATTCTCAGATTATATTCGAGACTGAAAATAGGGTTAACTTGTTTTTTTATTTCTCTTAAACCATTTGTTACTTTTAAATAAAAGAATAAATAGACCAATTAAAATTAGAAAGGTAAATCCATCTAAAAATATAATTAATTGTTCAGGATCTCTCAAAAGATTTAAAAGTTTAGATTTCTAATATAATTCTCATAAGAAGAAGGTTTGCTATAGATTTTTTCCAATAAATCTTTAGCGCTATCTTTTTTCGAGCCCAAGTTTCGATTGAAAAATAATATATATTTGAAAAGTTGAGAAATAAATCCAATTATTGCAAGATTTAGAAAAATAATTTGCCAACATTCCATCTTTATCAAGGTATTCTCATAACTAAATTTATAAATATTTTTTTGATCCGAAAAGTACAAATGATTCAAATTATTTCAAAGCCCTTACTTTTTTTATTGATATTTGATTCTCTATTTCATATTACAAATAAGTATAATTACTTAAAAAATGAAAATTTATGAAAGAGCGCAAATAGGGTCAAACGTTCAAATTAAAATTGATTTAGCCAAAAAAAGATTGGGGAAAGAAAGTATAAAAGCAATTGAGATTTCATCAATATGTCAAATAATTGATTTCAAAATCACCGATGGTAAAGGTATTGGCGTTATTTTAAAACTCTCTAATGGAAAAGAGGAGTGGTTTTTTGAAGAAGAGATAGACATACTCAATGAAAACGGAGAAATTTTAGAAAATGCAGAAATCGAAGAGGAAATTGATTTACTGTTTGAAATTTTTAATTTCATTAAAGTAGTTTCTTGGACTTTATTAGCACTAATTATTCCTACAGAATACAAATTAAAATCCAAAATAAGAGATCTTTTAAATCCTCTTAACTTTTTTAGTTGGTTATTAAATGCATTTAAAGATATTCAATAATATATTTTATGCTCTTTTACATTTTCTGAAAAAGCTTATAAAGTTTTAGATAAAAAGGAACTTTTATCTTTAATTTATATCAACTGTCAATCATATATTTTATCTTAATCTAAAATCTCTCTTTTTTTCTCACTAAGTTCATCATTGTATTGAAAATCTTGAATTATTTTTACTATTTAATCGATAGCTTTTTCTTCATCATTTGAGGATTTCATCATCGAAAAGATTTGATTTTGAATTAGATTAAGTGTCCCAAGAATACAATCATTATTAGCTTAAAACAATGTCATAACTCATCTTAAAAAGTAAATAATCCCACCAACAAAAGTACTACCTACAAGTAGCAAAACCATAAGAAGAGCAATTAATTTAGGTAAACTTCCAATCATTTTTTAGAGGTCATTTTAAATGTTAAATATGCAAAGCCACC
The DNA here is from genome assembly GCA_003282425.1 of Prochlorococcus sp. AG-335-A05. GTDB lineage: Bacteria > Cyanobacteriota > Cyanobacteriia > PCC-6307 > Cyanobiaceae > Prochlorococcus_A. The sequence goes on from QBZF01000002.1 coordinate 80,165, forward strand.
TATTAATAACAAACTAATAACCGCATAAGTAATTGCTATTCCATACATAATTATTCTTCCGAGTTATATCTCAATATGGTTGCGATTGAACTCTTGTCGCTTGGTGAGAGCTCTTTATCTTCATATTTCCACTCAAACCAAGTAATACATTAATTTAACTTTGGATTTTCATTATAAGTTTTTTTCCAGTTTTGTATCCACTTAGCTAATGCATTAGCCCTATCAGTATTTAACATAGCGGTGTAAGTAGTAAGATTTTCATTTATTTCACCATAAAATAATTGGCTATTAAATGGTATAAATTTGGCTTGATTAGAAATTAGATTTATTTTAATGTCCTACAATTTAATAATTAAAAATGTTTGCAACAAATCAAGCTAAACAACCAGTTGAAGAACTGAAAAACAATACAAAAATTATTGACCCTTTCACCATATGGCTTATTAGGATTGCATGTTTATTGATAATCATTGTTTTTAGTGGTCTTTTATTAGGTGTTCCTTTAGCAATATCAATTGGTCAGTCTTTATTTAATGACACACTTTTAAACGCTAAAGAAGTCTTGAGAAATCTTATTGAAACATCACTTGCCTGATTAACTGCATAGGTTAGAAGTACATAAAGCTAGAGAAGCTAGAAATAGGAGTAGAAAGCATTTCATTTTTCTTATTTTATGCCTAAATATCTCTCGCAGTAATAGTTAGCTAACTCGCGATTATTATAATTTTTTATTTCCTTGAGATTAAGCTTCTTCATCGCTTCATCGCCAGTAATTTGGAAGCTTGAATTTAATTTTGCGCAGGTATCCTTTACTTTTGCTTCCTTATGAAAAGGGTTCCCTAAATAAAAAGCAAAAATGGATAAGAACAAACCAAAGGTTACGACCCTTCGATGATTTCTCCACCATTCATAAGAGTTTAAGTTAAAAACTTTTTTTAATTCTTTTTTAGCCATACAAAAAGAGGTTTTTATCCCTCCAATTTTAGATCGACTGTCAATCTTTAAAAACTTACTTACCCATTGCTCTTCTAAGCTTTGCAGCTTCATCTAAACCTTCCATAATTGTAAACGTTGAATTTTCAGTAGCTTCTTTCCTTAGTTTTGAAAGCTCTTTATATTCTTCAGATTCATAAGCCTCAACGGCTGCCCTCATTGATGGAAATTCGCAAATAACGGCTAGGTTGGCATCTTCCGTTTTTTCTTTTCCTTGTGGCTCTGTATCTTTAGCAAAGACTTCTCCATTAACTTCTTTTAGCCATGGAATAACTTTGCTTACATATTCATCAAATAATTGCTGATTTACTATTTTTGCCGTAGAAAGCCAGTAACCTTTAGCTCCTCTTTTATCCATTTAAAGTCCTAAATCTACCCATTAAATATATTAATGTTGTTGTTACTTTGTAAACCTAGTTTGAGCGGTTATACATAGCCTTTTGATTAGTTAACCAAAATATTAAATAGAAAAAAAAAGCTGTTACTCCTACACCAATTAATGAACTAAAAAAAAATTTAGTATCAATATTATTTTCTGTAAACGCAAAAAATAAATGCATAACTATCAAATAAAAAGAAATCTACACCTATATAATTTTAATTTCTTTCTTTTTTATACCACTGTAATATCGTTTTTTACCAAAACATAGATAAAAGATAAAAAGTGATTTAGAAATGAGCGAATATAAGAACATAAAAAACTATAAAAATATAATTTAAAGTAAACCTGCTTTAACTTTTTATTTTTGCTTCTAATCCAACTAATTTCATAAGAACTTTTTACATTACTTTCAACACTTATTGCTTCCACGAGAGAGGAGCATAACTAGTTAGTAACAATAGATTAAACAATATGGATTAGTTGGATGTTCTTCGCATTCTCTAGTTCAGTAGTTAACCTTATTTTTCTTAGCATCAAATACTAAGGATAATTTTTAGAGCAATAAAAAATATTTTTAGTCAATCACAAATAATTTACGAGTTAAATGAGAAAAATTATTAATCAAAAAATATTAAAAAGATTAATACGCTAACCCCATACTTCTAGAAGTTTCATCTCCAAGATAAACTCTAATACTTAAAAAATCAGTTGGGCATGCAGTTTCACATCTTTTACAACCAACACAATCTTCAGTTCTAGGAGAAGAAGCTATTTGCCCTGCTTTACAACCATCCCAAGGAACCATTTCTAAAACATCAAGTGGGCATGCTCTCACACATTGAGTGCATCCAATACAAGTATCATAGATTTTTACTGCGTGAGACAAAAAAAAACTAATGAAGTAAATTAAAACTAATTAATTTTTTTGTGAATCGAGATTATTAAATTTATTCATTTATATATATTAATAATTAATGTTTAATTATCTGCTATTGGATTTGTTTATTTCGTAAGAAATAAAAATAGAGTTAGGTCTGCTTGCATGACAGTACACCCACTAATTAATGAGACTGGCCAACCTATTCCCAATGCTTTTAGCGTCTTAGACTGAGACCAGGTTTTAGAAAATAACCAATATTTCGTCCATTAATTTGAAAAGCTATGTCCAAGACCGATGAGACATACTAAAACTTACAGTTACCGTGATAAGGTTTGTTAGCCTTTTTTTCGGCAGCTTCTATTGTTATTCGGTGCATTAAATTTAAACTTCCAATTGCTGCACTTAATTGGTTAGATTCAAGAGCTTTTAAATATACCCGTTCAGTCTGTGTAATAAGCCATGCCATCAGGTCTTTCGTTCATACTTATCTAAGTTCTTTACTATTTGAGCACTAGCCCAATTAATATCCAGATTCGCACTTCTGCGAGTAATTCCGTAGTCCCTAACAAGAGTTCTATTCACTTCAGACACTCCCATTCCTGAGTTTAATCTCTCGAGAGCGACACATCTGCGTCTTTTCCTTTCAGCTCTACTGACTAAAGCCATATATTAAGTATGGATAGTTTTATTTCTTAGAATGTAATTGATTAGTTTTGACTATATTTTCAGTTAACTTTTATCTACTAATATCTATAGGTAAATCAATGTGTAATTTGAAGCAATATTACTAGATTTATACACCTCGATTTTTTCGACTTTTTTGCTTTTTCCTTATTTTTTCGTAAGTATGCGTATATAGGCTCTAAAAAACTGTCACATAGGAGTTGAGGATTATGAAAATTCCAGACGAAATGTTGAAAGAAATTAGAGAAAGTGGATACGATCAAGAGCTTGTATTTACACAAATAAGAAAGCTATTAGAAAGCGATAAACCAATTAAAGAAAACGAGTACAATCTTGAGCTTATAGACAATTACTTATTAGAAAAAAATATACAAGAACCTGATCCTGAGATAGTGATAGCAGCAGAGCTTATAGACGAATACTTAACAGATAAAAGATTTATGAGAGAGCTTGAAGATGAAGAATATGATGCAGCTTAAAAATAACTATTAAATAGTGCCTTTTAGTTCATACCCTCACAGTTTCTCCAATTTTCAGCACACCTTTTGTATCCTTTTTCAACAATTTTTCTATTCTGTTTCTCTGTTTGATATTTATAAAAACAAGCAATATTTTTATCATTAGCCCATCTTCCGTAAGGCCAACTCATAGCTAATTTAGGATACTTATATTTATCTTCTCCGTGACCTTCTAACTGCATTGTTCTACCTGGTTTAAGTTCAACAATATTATTAGCTTTGCCATCTGCACACACAACCTTAATTCCACCTTTTTCTGAATAGTTGGGATAATAATAAACACCAGCATTAGCTGAAGGAATTAAACCAAATAAAAATAATAAAAGAATTTTTCTCATTTATTTTTTGAACAAATATCTTTAAATTCGTTAAATCCAACTGTTCCAATAACTACATCATTCCACGGAGGAGTCGGTTTAGGTTCTATTGATATTTCATTAGCAAATCTAGTTCTTAAATTTTTACAATCAAAAATTTCTATCTGTTTGTACTCATATCCTGGTCTGTTATTAACTCTTTCAACTTTTCTCTGACAAATGTCACCATAACAACCTAGAAATTTAGTTTTAAACTTACCATCGATTTTCCATTCAGCATTAACAGAAGTAGGTAAAGCGAGAACAGCTAGTAGTGAAAGTAGTAAGCGTTTCATTAGACGTAAACTTTATTTCCGTTCCTTGAATAATAATATCTACCACCTCTTGGCCCCTGATAATACATCACACCTTTAAATTTTGATTTACGTAACTTTAAAAGTCTTTCAGTATGTATAGAAATTTTATTTGTATTTAGTTCTGGATTATTTCTTCTTTCTTGTAATGTACCTTGCTCTTTAGGTCTAGTAAAAAGCCATATAGGAATAATAAATATTGCTAATAAAATGACTCCAATTAATTCCATTTTTAAAAGCTAATTGCTTTATTGTAGATCGACTGTCAATTGCTAACTATTGTTGTTGCTGTTGTTGTTGGTCTAATAAATTTAATGTCTGTAAAACATCTTGTTTGTCATATCCCTTTTGATAAGTTGCTGTATGAATAGCCTCTGAATGACCCATAAATTTTGATGCTGAAGCGGTATTAATATTCATATTTGCGGTTCTAAATCCATAGCTGTGCCTCAAGTCATACGCTTGAAATGCTGAATTAGTTTTTTTAGCAAGCCATTTGGTATATCTTCTATTTAATGTTTTTAAAATTGCAGAATCATAATCCTCAGCTTTATCAATACTAAGTTCCTTATATATATTGAGAATGTCTAAAGACCTTGCCCATTCTTGAGTTAATGCTGGTGTAATTCTCCACTCTGATGGCTGTTCACTTTTAGGAACTGTTAAAACTTCGGCCATAATCTTTCCAGACTCTTCAAATGGTTTGATACTCCATATTTCTGAAGTTCTTGTACCAAAAACTAATTGAGCAGCTAAAGCCCAACCCCATGTTGGATCTTCTCTCAATAATCGAGCATGATATAAATATTCCTCGTCTTTTAATCTTTTTCTGGATCTTTTCTTGGCATCATCTCTATATGCTTTTTGAGTAGCAGTTGCCCATTCCTGGAGTTTCTTCAGGTTAGGTATTTCAGCAAATTTAGCTAGCCTTAAAAAATGTTTTGCAGTATCGGCTTTTTTCTTTGATCCATTAGGTGATCTATTAGCAAGTTCAACAATATTTTCATAATTTAGAATTTTATGTTTTTCCATCTGCAAAAGGTAACCTTCTATCTGTTTCCACCCAGCCATATTTTGATTATTGTTTCTGTCTTTATCTTCAGCACTCCAAAAGTCCTTTTCAAATCTTTTGATAATATCTCCAACTTTTCTACTTTCTTTTAAAAGTTCAACAGTTTCTTCCTCTTCATTTTTTAACCAGTTATCCCATTTAAAAGAACCAGCTATTTTTTCATCACTTAATCTTTTAGCTAATCTTTCAGCCTCATCAAGATTTTTAATATCTGCTTTTAAATTTATTGGAACTCTTTGCTGGATAGTCTGATCAGATTCTGGATTAGTTTTACTTGGTAAATAAGCTCTAAGAGTAAAACCATCTTTTCTAATTTGTATAGTTACTCCTCTCCTCTCACTTTTCAAAAGTCTATTTCTAGCATCTAGCTTTATCTCTAATATTTGTTGTGAATTTGCCATTGTTCGGTAGTTCTTAAGACTAGAGTTTGCGGTGGCCTTATCTTGGTGGCCTTATTCTAGCCAATATATACAAATAGATGCAAGTACACCTATATTCTGTCAATCACAATTTGGTTTCATTTTATAACCCCTGAGAACCATTGCAAATAGGTGACTTGCTTGACTATGACTAACTTCTTGTGATATAAATAACAAGTTAGGAAACAACTGAATAACCCGTTGGAGAGGTGGTCGAGTGGTTTAAGGCTCTAGTCTTGAAAACTAGCGTACCGGCAACGGTACCGTGGGTTCGAATCCCACCCTCTCCGCCATATATATAAACAAACGAATTTAACTTGTGTTTTTGGAAAACTGAAAGCACTTTTTTATTGGAAACATATGATTTTTGATTAGTCATATGTTTTTGAAGAGTTTTTAAGTAATTCATTCAATTCAAAGAGTTCTTCTTTGGTAAATTCGCGATATTCTCCTGTTGATACGTCTAAATTAATATTCATAATTCTTACACGCTTCAATGATTTTACTCTGTATCCTAGATATTCACACATTCTCCTAATCTGACGGTTAAGTCCTTGAGTGAGTATGATTCTGAATTTTTTTGGCCCCAATTGTTTTACGAAACAATTCTTAGTAATGGTATCTAATATTTCAACGCCATTACTCATGCTTTGAATAAAGTCTCTATTAATCGGTCGATTAACGCTTACGATGTATTCTTTTTCATGATTATTTCTTGCTCTGAGTATTTTATTTACGATATCTCCATCGTTAGTTAAGAAAATTAATCCCTCACTGGGCTTATCCAATCTTCCAATTGGAAAAATTCTTGTAGGATATTTAATGAAATCTATAATATTGTCTGATTCTACTCTTCTATCAGTTGTGCAAACAATTCCAGCAGGTTTATTAAAGACTAAGTATATTTTTTCGTGTTTCGTTGATTGCTCTATTCTTTGACCTTCAACTTCTACTTGATCTCCATCCTCTACCTTGGCACCCATTTCTGGAATTTCACCATTAATAGTTACTTTTCCTTCTTTAATTAGACTATCTGCTACTCTTCTAGAGCAGTAACCGACTTCACTTAAATATTTATTTATCCTAGTAGCCATTTTGTCAAAGTTACCTTTTAATTATTTGAAATTTAGTTATTTTCTCGAAAAATATTATTGATTTTATTTTAACCAATTGATTTAGTAAGCATAGTTAAGCTGCAACTTTGAAGTGATCCTGTTGTGAATTTTTGCTATTGATCTACTACTATCTGTTTAAATTCTAGTTTTCTTTCGAGTCTGTGGATGACTTACCAAGTTGCAGATTTATATTTAGATAATAGAACTACTTATTGTTTGATCTTAAGGTTTTATTGATTAACTCCTAGCGCGCTTGCTTCATTAATCTGAATGTTATTAAATCATTTTTCATAAAAGATGTCTACACATATACCAAAAATGTTCTATGTCGATAGTGGTCGTTTTGAACTTATCAGTTTCTATTTTTCTTGATGATGACCTTTGCATTAAGACTTTTATTGATGGATGCTTCATTGAATATACAGGTTTGAATCCTGCTTTTTTTGCTTCGCTATGAAGATCTCTCTTTTGATAGGAATCCATTCCACAGAATAATATAGAGGGTTTATTATCTAATCCTTCTTTTGATTTCAAGATTCTATATTTTAAAACTTTTGCAATCTTTTCTAATTCCCACATTATTATTTATTCAAAAAAATTATCAATCATTACTTATAGTATTTAATGACACCAAATACGCCAACAAAAAGGATAACAATTGCAACACCATAAAATACGAAAGGAATAATCGGATATTTATATAAAGTATTTCTAACTTTCTGCTTGACCTTATCTTTATTAAATTCGGGTAAAACAAATTCTTTTTCTCTAGGAGGCAAACCCAAATCTTTCCTTCTTTTAGCTTCTCCCATATTAAAAACAAGACTATTCAAATGGTAATCCAATACAGATCTTATTTGTTTTTAAATACACTGTTTATTTTTGTTTTTGTTAATATAAATTTTTGGTAATAGCTATGGGAAAAGGATTTGCAACAAAAACACAAAGTACCAATAAAACAAAAAAATTATTTACTTCAAAAGAACCTAAA
>QBZF01000003.1 GCA_003282425.1 Prochlorococcus sp. AG-335-A05
TAAAACTAGAAATTTTATAAGTGGAAAATTCCTTTACTAATTCTGTAGCTAATACATCTGATTGTTTTAGCCAACCTCTTGTACTTACTTTCCCATCCTTTGCATCAATTCCAATAATAATTTTACTTGGGAATTTGGTTGATAAACTTTTAACTAATTCTTTATTTTCTATTGCTGAGGTTCCCATTATAACCTTATCCACTCCATAAGAAAATAATTGTTCAATCCTCTCTACTGATCTTATACCTCCTCCAATTTGAATAGGAATATCGACTGATTTGACAATCTTTTGAATTGATTGATCATTTGTTGGAATACCGGTTTTGGCAGCATCCAAATCAACGATATGAATACATTTTGCGCCCTCATTCTCCCAGTATTTTGCTTGCTCATAAGGTTCTCTGGAGAAGTCTTTTCTCTTATTAAAGTCACCTTTAAAAAGTCTTACACATTTACCGTTCATTAAATCTATTGCTGGAATTAGTTTCATGGATTTATCCTTTTCATTAATTACTTCTTAGTAGTAATATTCATTATGTAGTTCTAACTTAGGTTACTACTTATGTTTAATATTTTTGGAATATGAAAATTCTTGTAATGGGTGGAACAAGATTTGTTGGCAAGTCTTTGGTGAGTAAGCTGCTAAATCAAAATCATGATATTGATATCTTTACAAGGGGTAATAAATCTAATCCTGATAATACAAATTTAATAAAAGGTGATAGGAATGATATCGAATGTATTAATAAACTAAAAAACAAAAAATATGATGTAATTTTCGATATCTCTGGTCGTGAAGTAGAGCAAACTAAAATTCTTATCGAGAATTTAGATGATTCTTTCCATAGATATATCTATGTTAGTTCAGCTGGAGTTTATAAAGATAATATTGAATTACCTTTATCCGAGGAGTCTCCGCTTGATACTAATAGTAGACACAAAGGAAAATTTGAAACTGAAAATTGGTTAGTTGAGAAAAAAATACCTTTTACAAGTTTTAGACCTACTTATATTTATGGACCTGGAAATTATAATAAAATTGAAAATTGGTTTTTTGAGAGACTATTTCATCTTAAATCAATCCCAATTCCTGCTGATGGTTCCTTGATTACTCAGTTAGGTCATGTTTCTGATTTAAGTGATGTAATGATAAAGTGTTTGGATTTTGAAAAATCTAAAAATAGTGTCTATAACTGTTCTGGAGAAAAAGGAGTAACTATTAAAGGTTTAATATATATGTGTGCAGAAGCTTGTGGTTTAAATATAAACGAAATTTCTCTAATTAAATTTGATTTTGAAAAATTAGATCCTAAATCAAGAAAAGGATTCCCAATAAGATTAAATCACTATCAAACTGATATTTCAAAAATTAAAAACGATTTAAATTGGAAACCAAAATTTGATTTACTTAGCGGTTTGAAAGACAGCTTTATCAAAGATTACCAATTTAAAAAGGATATTGAATTTGATAGAACTTCAGATAGTGTTCTTTTTAATTCGTAAATAATCTATAAAAGTTATAAGTGTCAATATAAATCCCAGCCAATAAAATGTTATTCCTAAACTAGAGAATAAATCTATTGAAAATGGTTGGAAAAATATAACTAATGCAATAAAAAAGGAGAAGGTTTTATATTTCCCAAGTTTAGAGGCAGGTAATCCATCTTTCTTAGTAGTTCTTAATGCAGATATTATTAATTCTCTAAATAATATTATTGCTAATGACCAAAAAGGGATTTTTCTCATTTTACTTAGCCACAATAAAGGTATTAACAAAAATATTTTGTCTGATAATGGGTCAATAATAGCTCCAAACTTCGTTGCAAGATTAAATTTTCTTGCAAGATATCCATCAAAATAATCAGTTATGCCTCCAAGAATAATTAAAGCAAAAACAAAATTGGGTTTGTTTATTTCTAGAAATATTATTAGTGGAAATGTAAGAAATAATCGTGATATCGTTAATATATTTGGAATATTTGCTATTAATTGTTTAATATTTTTATTTTTTTTTAACAAAATATTTTTTATAAATAAATTTCATTTTACACTTATATTGTGTTTTAAGTTTTAATAAAATTCTAAAGATTATAAACACTTCTTCTATCTAAGAATCATTTTATTTTATATTAATAAAATATTATTGATACCTAAATGCAACCTCATAGCTTAAAGCTATCCCCAGATTCTGATTTGCTTATTAGTATTAAAGAATTTTCTTTCTCAAATAATCTATATGGTTATGTTTCAGGTGTAGTAGGTAATCTTAGTAAGGCTTGTATTCAGTGTCCTGGCAGCCAAGAAATTAGTAAATTTGAAGGTAACTTAGAAATAGTATCCCTTAATGGAAATTTTAATAATGGCGATGCGCATATTCATTTAAGCTTCGCAGATGAGGGATGTAATGTTTTTGGGGGGCATTTAGAAGAAGGTTCGATTGTTAAGAAAGGAACTGATATCTTATTAGTATCTTTTGAAAATAAGACTATTAGTATCTCAAAAAGAAATTTAAACGAAAATCAATCACGAGTAAAAGCATATATCCTTAAAAATTGTCCTTGGTCAAAGAGAAGCATTAGGTTGCTTGATTCTTTATCTGTTCCATATGATTCGATTTTAATCGAGAATGACAAGGATTTTCAAAAGGTAAATTCCCTAAGTAACCACAATACTTTTCCTCAAATATTTTTAGATGATGTATTTTTTGGAGGTTATGACGAACTCTCAAAGCAAGCTAAATATGATTATTTAAAGTCTTTTAAATAAACATATGTAGCTTAATCGTCTCGATTTAAAATTTTTTCAGAATTTAATTCATCTTCTAATTGCTTTATTAATCTTGAAACAAGAATTTGAAATTCAGGCTGACATCCTTTAAATGCTGCTTTATGCCTGATAGGTTCATTTCTTGTTCTTAAATCAGTAAGCATCAACTGTAATGCATCTATATTTGGGTTTATTTTCATGGTTTTTATTTATTTTTGCATCTTTTAAATATTTTGCATAGCCTTTTCAAAAGATACTCTTTTATTCTGACTGGAACTTGTTACTTCTATTATTTTATTAAAAGACTGTGTATTACTTAAGGAATCTATACAACATTTCGCTACAAGTCTTCTTGGAATAGAACCTTTAAATTGTGTATCTTCTTTTGTATATTCTATGTTCTCATCTTTTATTTTTTCAATTTCTTTTAATCCTCCAGGTCTTATTATAGTCCAATCAAAATTTTGATTTTTTAGAAAGTTCTCACCAATTTTTTTCCAGATTAGAATTAAACCAAATAAGTTTAATGGGTGAAGGATTTTACCAGTACATAAAGAACTAACTAAGATAACTCTCTTTATTCCCACTCTTTTACAACTTTGTAATTGTCTATATACTCCAAGTGCATCTACTTTTGCAGGTCCAGTTAAATCTAATGAAGGTCTTGCTCCAGTTGCAATTATTAATGCATCCACATTTTCTAAAGCCTTATCTAATGCACCTTGGTTATTTAATGAGATTCTAAAGGTTTCGCTATTTTTAATATTCTCTGGAAGCTTTGAATTTTTCCTAACTATCTGCTTTACTTTTATTCCTTTCTTCACTGCTTCTTCGGTTATTCTATATCCTGTTTTACCTGAAGCTCCAGTAATCGCAATTTTCATGATTAATTATTTGATTTTATTATTATATTAGGTTTTTAAGGCTTTTTACATATAAATTTCTTTTTCCTCTTGGGATATAGAGTTCTACACATTAAGCATTTTGTACCATCACAACCTCTTGCCGTACAATGTTCCCTTCCATAGAAAATTATTTGCAAATGTAAAGTGTTCCATTCTGAGATTGGAAAAATATTTTTAAGATCTTTTTCGGTCTGCCTTACATTATCTCCATTTGTGAGCCCCCATCTTTGTGATAAACGATGTATGTGTGTATCAACAGGGAAAGATGGTATGTTAAATACTTGTGACATTATAACTGAAGCTGTTTTATGACCAACTCCAGGTAGTGATTCAAGCTCCTCGAATGAATTGGGAACTTGACCATTAAATTCTTCGATTATTAATTTTGATAAGAGGTAAATATTTTTAGATTTTTGGTTTGAAAGACCTAATTGTTTTATGTATTCATAAATTTTGGAAACGCCGAGTTCTTTCATTTTTTCTGGAGTATCTGCGACTTTATATAATTCCTCAGTTAGTTCATTAACTTTCTTATCTGTAGACTGAGCACTTAATACTACTGCCACAAGCAACGTGAAAGCATTTGTGTGATTAAGGGGGATTGGAGGAGATGGATATAATTCTTTAAGTTCTTTAAGTATAATTTCTGCTCTTTCACTCTTTTTCATTTATTTAATTTTTTAAGTGATGTATAAAATTATACAAGTGATATTTATGGTTAATGTTTTCTGTTATTTTTAGTATTCTAGACACTCAAATGTTTTAGTGGAAAAAGAGGCGTTAATAATTGATGATTTATATCATAAATACGATAATCAAAAAATTTCCAATTGGATATTAAATGCAATTAACTTAAAAATAGAAAAGGGCCAATTATTAGGACTTCTTGGACCTTCTGGTTGCGGTAAAACTACTCTTTTAAGATTAATCGCAGGATTTGAATATCCTTTAAAAGGAAAAATTATCCTAAATGATCACGAAATTTCAAATAAAAATAGAATATTAACTCCAGAAAAAAGAAAAATAGGAATGGTTTTCCAGGATTATGCGCTTTTCCCTCATCTAACTGTTTTGGAAAATGCAATGTTTGGTTTGAAAGATAAAAAGAATAAATCTAGAGTTAATTTTTTAATAAATATTGTAGGTCTCGATAAATTTATAAATAGATATCCGCATGAATTATCAGGAGGACAAAAACAGAGACTTGCTATTGCTAGAGCTTTAGTTCCTGGAACAAATTTTATATTATTAGACGAACCATTTTGTAGTTTGGATATGCACGTAAAATTAAAATTAAGAAGTGAACTACCAAATATACTTAGAAGTTGTAATGCTAGCGGATTAATGGTTACTCATGATCCTGAAGAGGCAATGTCTATATGCGATAAGGTTGCTGTGATGAACGAAGGGAAAATACATCAAGTTGATTCACCTATAAAACTTTTAGAAAACCCTAAAACAATTTTTATAAGTAGTTTTATTCTTGGTAATAATATTCTTAATCTCAAAAAAGAAGAAAACTCTTTTTCATGTTGTATAGGTAAAATAAATATTTCCTCTTTGGTGGGTAAAAATAATATTAAATTTATTTCTATTCCTCAGAAATTTATTTCTATTAAAAGTTCTGTAGAAGGCGATGCAAAAATAGTTTCAAAAGAATTTATGGGTGAATATTTTGTTTATAAATTATCGCTTAAAGGAGAAACATTAAGGGTCAGAACTAATATTAATGATGATTTTAATGTTGGAGATAATTGTTTTTTAAGTATAGATAAAGATAGTTTCTGTTTTTTATATCCCGGAGCACATAAGATCTTTATTTAATTAAATTTTATAGGCAATTACACTTGCCCCCTTTCCAGTTTGAACATTTTTTCTTTTTACATTTCTTTTTTTTATTTGCATATAATTTATTAATTAGTAGAAATTCAGAATAATCTTTTCCAAAATTCATTTTATTGATATTGCTATTGATATTCATTATCATATTCACTTATTTATTTTTAATCTTTTTTAAGTTACCAATTAATACAAAATGTTGTATTATTTATTTATCTTATTCAAATGAAAATGATTGAGAATAATTTAAAAACAAACAAACTAATTAATTTGGGTCCTTCTGGAAGAGCTGTTGCTCAGCCAATGGATCCTGGCTTATTAGAGAATTTTTATGAACATTTAACAATGGAAAGACATGCTAATGTTCAATATTTTTCCATTTATCTATGGTTTCAAGAAAGAGATTTAGACGGTTTCGCTTCATATTTCCTAAGTGAATCTCAAGGAGAAATGGAGCACGCCTATAAATTTGCTAACTATTTTATAGCTCGTGGACAAACTGTAAAATTGAAAGATTTACCTGCACCAATTCAGGCTTGGGATTCTATTGAAGATTTAATCTCTTATTCGTTCAATATGGAGGCTGATTTGACTTCCTCATTACAACAGCTATATGCGATTGCAGAGAGAACTGCAGATACAAGATCAAGTGTTTTCTTAGACCCGATTGTTGAGGCTCAAATAAAGTCTGAGGATGAATTTGCTCATATATTAGGGAAAGTTAAATTTGCTGCTAACCAGCCATCAGCAATATTATTGATTGATGGAGATTTAAAGAAAAAATAAATTTCTTTGTATTTTTGTTTGAGCAATAGTTCTCTCACTCATCTCTAGGAGTAAACTAGTAAAACTTACTTTCTCAATAGTCCTATTTTTTAAGAATTTGGCTATTGAGTTAATTTCTTTTAATCTTTGGGAAATATTCTTATTTTCATAAAATAATCTTTCTCGCAAGCCTAAGTGAGAAGTGTTGAAATAAGCTTGATGAATATTCGTTATCCTGTAGCTTAATGAGTCAACTTCTATTATCAAGTTATTAATTATGGATTCAGATTTATACATGTTTCTTTTATAAAGGTGAGGCTTCAATAAATGATGGGGCCACACTTACTGTCTGTGTTCCAATTGGAGCTATTAATAACTCAGATGAACGGAGTTTTGAGATTAATCTTGTAGATGTTACCCGTGTTGAACCTATTAATTCTCCTATCCTTTCATGAGTAAGCCTAAAAGGTAATTCGCACCATTGACCGCATCTTCTTCCGAGACGGTTAACTAATATTGAAAATAGAGCTTGTAGTCTTTGTTCTGCATTTCCAAGATGTCTTATTCTCAAGAGTTGAAGAGTCCATTCATTAACAGCATCAAATCCAGAATTTTCAGCAATATTAACATTACTATGGAAGGACAAATCAGTTAACGCTTCTACACAAACACCTTCGCTGCATAATAAATCAGTTCTTAATTGATCTCCTGATTGCAAGAAAGCAAGAGTCATTCCCTCAGTTTCTTCACATGGACAATATACCCTTGCAATGCCGTTCTCAACTTCAAGACAGGTCCCCATTGGTCTTGAGGAGGGATCTATAAGAACTGACTGTCCAGTTACTATTCGAACGGTTTTTGATGAATATTCTCCATAATTATGGAAATTCATATTATTTATACTTTGATAATGAGAATTATTATCAATTATGTATCAAATAATTAATTATTGCAATAGATTCTCATTATCATTGTTTATTTTGAATTTTTTCTTTACATTATTAATTCGAATATAATTTAAAGGGGTGAAATTAATTTTAGAATTAGATATGAGCTCTAATAAAATCTGTTTAAATTGCGGTAGTTCCGATCTTGTCTCTGACAGATCATTAGGGGGTAGGATGGTTTGCTTTAAATGTGGTTCCTCTTCATTTAAAAATAAGTCTTTTTCGCGTATTCAAAACAAAAAGATTATTTATTTATTAATTGCCTTGGTTATTCTATTGATTGTAGTTCTTTAGGTTTTCTGTAAACATGCCAATAGCCTTTATGTTTAGTAATCTCTAGCTCAAATTTTATGGTTTGTTGGAGTAAAACCAAAACCTGATTCTGTTGGTCGAATAAATAAATTAGAACTTATACCGTTAAAGGAACTTGGTAGACCAAGAATTGATGTGATTGTAAATTGCTCTGGGGTTTTTAGGGATTTATTTATAAACCAAATGGCTCTTATTGATCAAGCCGTAAAATTAGCTGCAGAAGCAGATGAACCATTAGAGTCCAATTTTGTAAGAAAACATTCATTAGAACAATCTGAGAAAGACGGTAGCTCAATAAGGGAGGCTTCAGCAAGAGTATTTTCAAATGCTAGTGGAAGCTATAGTTCAAATGTCAATTTAGCTGTTGAAAATTCAACCTGGGAGGAAGAAAATGAATTGCAAGAAATGTACTTATCAAGAAAAACTTATGCTTTTAATGCTGATAATCCAGGAGAGATGAATCAAAAAAGGGATGTATTCGAGTCTGTCATGAAAACTGCTGATGTAACATTTCAAAACCTTGACTCTTCTGAAATCTCTCTAACTGACGTCAGCCATTATTTTGATTCCGATCCAACTAAATTAATAAAAACATTAAGGGATGATGGGAAAGAACCAAGTAGTTACATTGCAGACACAACTACATCTAATGCTCAAGTCAGGACTTTAGGTGAAACAATTAGACTAGATTCTAGAACCAAGCTTTTGAATCCAAAATGGTACGAAGGAATGCTTAAGTCAGGATATGAAGGAGTTAGAGAACTATCTAATAGACTTAACTACACACTTGGATGGAGTGCAACAAGTGGCCAAGTAGATAACTTTGTTTATGAAGAAACTAATGAAACATTCATTAATGATGAAGAAATGAGGAAAAGGCTTATGGATTTAAATCCTAATAGTTTCAGAAGAATAGTAGGAACATTACTCGAAGTAAATGGGAGAGGTTATTGGGAAACATCCGATGAAAATATAGAGCAACTTAAAGAACTTTATCAAGAGGTGGAGGATAAAATTGAGGGAGTTAAATAGTAAAAAACAATTTCTTTATCTAAAAATGTAATCTGCAACTTTTAAAACTTGATGATTGATATTTACATTATGAACTCTTACTAAGTGAATATTTTGTTGAGAACAAAGACAACTAATAGCAAGTGTTCCAATATCTCTTTCTTTGGGATTAGGTTCATTTAAGATTTCTCCAATAAATCTTTTTCTTGAGGCCCCAATTAAGAGTGGAAATCCATAATTTTTAAAGTAATGCATGTTTCTAAGAATTTCTATGTTCTGTTTAGTATCTTTTGAAAATCCAATACCTGGATCCCAAATTATTTTATCTTTATTAACATTTTTGTTTAGAGCTTTTTTTGTCAAACTCTCAAGAGAATGAATAATATCAACTAAAAAATCATCATATTTTGTCAAATTATTCATATTTATGCTACTACCACGACTATGGGTAATAACGAAAGGACATTTAAATTCTGAGACAACATCTAAAATCTCCTCATCCCTTCTGCCTCCAGTGACATCATTAATCCAATTAGCACCATTTGAGAGAGCTTCATGAGCAACCTCAGAATTAAAGGTATCAATAGAAATAAGAATATTGGGATATTCACTTCTAATTTTTTTTAAATATGGTATTAATCTTTTTGATTCATTTTTCGCTCCGATTTCAATCGCCCCGGGTCTAGTACTTTGAGCACCAAGATCAATTACATCTACCCCATTACAAACAAAATGATTTACTTGATTTAAAACTTTTTCTATCGAACAAAAATCACCTCCATCACTAAATGAATCAGGAGTTAAATTAATAATCCCCATGATTGAGGTTTTGCAACCCCAATCATCAGGCCAAGGAAAATTATTATTCGAAATTTGCAATTCTTGAAAAACTTATAGGATCTAAAGAAGAACCGCCTACTAAGACACCGTCAATATCACTCATTGACATTATCTCATCAATATTATTAGGTTTAACAGAACCTCCGTATTGGATGATTACGTCACTAAAACCAATCAACCTCCTTATCAAAGCACAGATCTTGTTTGCGTCACTTGCTTCACAAGTTTTACCTGTACCAATTGCCCATATAGGTTCATAAGCAACTATGAGATTAGATGGATCAGTATTCTCTAATCCCTGCTCAACTTGTCTGGTGATGACCCTATCGGCTTCACCTCTTTCTCTTTGTTCAAGAGTTTCACCGACACAAACTATTGGAGTTAGTCCACTTGATTGAGCAAAGACAGCTCTTTTATTAATTTGTTCATCACTTTCACTAAAGTATTTCCGAGGTTCACTATGACCAACAATCGCATATTTTACTTTGTGTTCAATAAGCATATTGGGAGAGATTTCTGCAGTAAAAGCACCTTTATCTTCCCAATGGATATTTTGACTCGCAATATTTAAATAATCAAAGTTTGTATAATTCGAAAAAGTAGAAATAGCTGTAAAGGGAGGAGCAATTACTATTTTTCTGTCATTAGGAATTTCTTCAATAAGAGGAAGAAATTCTTCCAAATATTTTTTTGTATCAGCACAAGTCATGTGCATCTTCCAATTACCAGCGATTACAGATTTTCTCAAAATATGTTGTCCATGAAAAATATACTAATATAGACCTGGGTTTTTAGGCTAATCATTCAAAAATTAATTCACTTTTTAGAAACATAACTTTATCTCCTTTAACTAATTTTCTTCCTCTTTTTTTTTCTATTTCTCCATTTACTTTTATCTGACCAGAATTTATGAGAATTTTTGCCTCACCACCAGAAGAAACGACGTTATGCCATTTTAAAAATTGATTTAATTTCATTGTTTTATAAATCCACAGCTATTGATAAAGTAAAAGAAGTAATCAAAAATAATATCTTGCAATTAATTCCATCAATCACTCCATATGTTAATAGATTTATTAAAGGTTTTATATGCATGATAATTTATGTAGCATGTTGGCCAATATTAGCTTTTTTAGCTGGAAAATTAATACCCGCTATTGGATCTGGAGAAATTTCAACAGTAACTAATATCATAATAAATTCTCTTGTTGTATTTTTAATTCAAAAAACTGCTCAATATGGGCAAGATGTTTATATTGCCAAGCCTTCATTAGAAATAAGTGAAGTAATGAGACAAAGTTTATTTAGTAAAATTCACAAAATAAAAATGAATTTTATCAACAAGATTTCTGCAGGGGATATTACTTATAGGCTTACCGAGGATGCGGACAGAGTCAGTGAAGTGATTTATAAAACATTTCAAGATACATTACCATGCGTGTTGCAATTATTAGCAGTAATTATCTACATGTTTTATTTAGATTGGTCGTTGACGATATCAACATTTATTTTAGCTCCAATAATTATTTTATCAGTAAATAACTTTGGAAAAAGAGTTTTAATAGCATCTGAAAAAAGTCAAGAATCAACAAGTGATTTAGCCGGTTTAATAGGAGAATCTATAAATGGAATTTCGACAATAAGATCATTTGCAGCAGAAAATTGGATTAAAGGTAGATTCAATACAAGATTGAGAAGTAATAAACAAGCAAAATATAATACACTTAAATTACTTGCTATCCAACATCCAATAGTAGGTTTTATTGAAGCTTTTGGAATATTGGCAATATTAGGTTTAGGAGCATTAAGAATTAACCTAGGTCTTTTAAATAGCGAAGAATTTAGCAGTTTTTTTGCTGCAATATTAATGCTTATAGACCCAATTAGTCATATCAGTACAAACTTTAATGAATATAAGCAAGCAGAGGCTTCATTAAAAAGATTAAAAAAAATAAATATGCAACCCATAGAAAAAGACGAACGAAATTTAGAAAAAATAGCAAAAATAAATGGGAAGATAGAGTTCAATCATGTCAGTTTTGAATATAAAAAGGATAATGAAGTTTTAAAAGATATCACTTTAAAAATTTCAAAAGGACAGGTAATTGCATTTGTAGGATCATCAGGAGCTGGGAAAAGCACAATGATGTCTTTAATATTAAAATTCATAAGCCCTAAAATAGGGGACATATATATAGATGACAAAAATATAAGATCTATAAGCTCAATAGATATTAGATCAAATATTGCCTTAGTACAACAACAACCTTTTTTATTTTCTGGAAGAATAATTGACGTAATAAAAATGGGAAGGGTCTTTAGTGAAGACGATGTAATTAAGTCTGCCAAGATTGCAAATGCTCATGAATTTATTCTTAAACTCCCTAATAAATACGAAACAAACATAACCGAAAGAGGATCTAACTTTTCAGGAGGTCAGATTCAAAGATTAGCAATAGCTCGCGCGATATTAGGTAATCCATCAATACTTTTATTAGATGAGGCTACTAGTGCATTAGATTCAGATTCAGAAGCAGAAGTTCAAAAAGGCCTAAATCAAGCAATGAATAACAGGACAGTTATAATTGTCGCTCACAGATTATCCACTACCCAAGGAGCAGATAAAATAGTTGTTTTTGATAAAGGTAAAATTGTAGATAGTGGGAAACATATAGATTTGTTCAAGAAAGATGGAATTTATAAAGAATTATGTGAAAAACAGTTGATAAAGGTTACTTGATTGTATTTAATTTAATAAAAAATAATGATTGAAAAAAACATTGAAAATAAAAATCCAGTCCTAACTTTTGAGTAAGGGAAATATAATCTTAATGATTTAACTAGTGAAACAAAAGAATTAATTAAAGGGTTATAAATAGCTGAAACACAGCTAAAAATTCATGAAGACACATTTAAATTGTTATCCATTGGTAGAAACTCCCTAACAAAATAATTAAGAGAGAATCTTAAAAATTATGAATAGATTCTATTAGTTATGAATTTCCTGAAGTGATAAAGTATCAATTTTATTTAGCCGTAATGATTTAATTGCCTGCAAGGCTGCTTTTGCTCCAGGAATAGTAGTGAAAGTAGGAATATTATATTCTAAGGATGCTCTTCTGAGATAAGCATCATCATGGAGAGCTTGTGATCCAACTGGAGTATTAATAACTAATTGGATAAGACCAGAACGAATTGAATCTTCAATATTAGGCCTTCCTTCATGTACTTTTAAAACTTCATCAACTTCAATTCCTAAATTAAATAAATATTTAGCAGTACCCTTAGTCGCAACTAATTTAAAACCTAAAACTATTAGTTCTCTTGCTATGTACTCTAAATTCTCTTTATCTAAATCATTAGTAGATAAAAAAGCAACACCTTCAGAAGGCACGCCATTTCCAGCAGCCAATTCAGATTTTGCATATGCCAGTCCAAAATTATCGGCCAATCCCATTACTTCACCTGTTGAACGCATCTCAGGACCAAGTAAAGCGTCAGAGCCAGGAAACCTTTTGAAAGGTAAAACAGCTTCCTTAACCGCTTGATATTTAGGTATTAGTTCTTTAGTAAAACTTATATCTTTTAAAGAGGATCCTTGCATTAATTGAGTCGCCAATTTCGCAACAGGTTTACCAATAGCTTTAGAAACAAAAGGTATAGTTCTTGATGCACGTGGATTAGCCTCAAGAATAAATAATTGATTTTCTTCATTACTATGATTTCTGATTGCAAATTGCAAATTAATTAAGCCAATAACATTTAATCTATTTGCAATTAATTTTGTCCACTTTTTAACAGTATCTATTGTTTGTTGGGATAAAGAAATTGAAGGTAGGCAACAAGCAGAATCACCAGAATGGATGCCAGCAGGTTCTACATGCTCCATAAGACCTGCGATAACAACCGCACCGGTTTTATCACATAACGCATCAACATCAATTTCTATTGCATTACTTAAATATTGATCCAAAAGAATCGGATGATCTGGAGAAACTTTTACGGCCTCTTTTATATATCGAGATAAATCATTTTTATCTTTAACTATTTCCATAGCCCTTCCCCCTAAGACATAAGAGGGCCTTACGACCAAAGGGAATCCTATATTATTTGCAACTAATACTGCCTCTTTTTCATTACGTGCTATTCCATTTAGCGGTTGTCTTATATTTAATTCTTCTAGAATCTTTGTAAATTCTTCTCTATCTTCAGCTATGTCAATTGCATGGGGAGATGTTCCAAGAATTTTTGACTTACATTTAATACCTTCATTAGACTCCAACCAATTTGATAAAGGCAAAGACAACTTAAGAGGTGTCTGTCCTCCAAATTGAACTATCAATCCATATGGATTTTCAGCTTCAATTATATTGAGAACATCTTCCAAAGTAACAGGCTCAAAATATAAAATATCGCTTGTATCATAATCGGTTGAAACAGTTTCAGGATTACTATTAACCATTATCGTTTGATAACCATTACTTGAAGCTTGATACGAAGCATGACAGCAACAGTAATCAAATTCAATACCTTGACCAATTCTATTAGGTCCACCTCCCAATATCATAATTTTTTTTAAATACTTATCGTTATCGGCTGAAATTTCATTATCATTAATATTTAAGTTATTGCATAAAAAAGCTTCTTCATAGCTTGAATAGTGGTAAGGAGTTTCAGATGAAAATTCAGCTGAGCAAGTATCCACAGTTTTGAAAAGTGGTAAAACATTCAATTTTTTTCGATAATTTCTTACTTCAAAAAATTCAGAGTTAGTTAATTTTGCAATCTGTTGATCTGAAAAGCCCAATTGCTTTGCACTTAACATTAAATCTCTATCAATTCGAGTAAGTTCATTCCCTTTTAAAAATTCATTCTGAAAATTAAAAATATTTCGTAACTTCTCAATAAACCACAAATCTATATTCGTTATTTCATTAATATATGAATTAGTCTTACCACATTCCATTGCTTTTTTAACTATTAATATCCTTTCAGCAGTTGGGTTTCGTAAATTATTCTTTAAATCATTATCGTTATTAAAATCTTTAATAGAATCACATTCCCAACCGAAAATACCAATTTCTAAAGATCTCAAAGCTTTTTGAAAAGATTCTTCAAATGATCGGCCAATTGCCATTGATTCTCCAACAGATTTCATTGATGTATTTAAAATGTTTGAGGAGCCTTTAAACTTTTCAAAAGCAAATCTTGGTACCTTTGTTACAACGTAATCAATTGAGGGTTCAAAGCATGCAGGCGTTTTTTTAGTAATATCATTAATAATTTCATCAAGTGTGTACCCAACAGATAACAAAGCTGCAATCTTAGCTATAGGGAAACCTGTAGCTTTACTAGCTAATGCAGACGATCTACTTACCCTTGGGTTCATCTCGATAACTATTACATCACCATTTTTTGGATTTACCGCAAATTGAATATTACTTCCTCCTGTTTCAACACCTACCTCTCTTATTATTTTTAAAGATAAATCTCTAAGTCTTTGGTATTCTCTGTCAGTTAACGTTTGAGCAGGGGCCACTGTAATTGAGTCCCCAGTGTGAACACCCATAGGGTCTAAATTTTCAATACTGCAAACTATAACAACATTATCAGCTGTATCTCTCATAACTTCTAATTCAAACTCTTTCCAACCTATTAAAGATTTTTCAATTAAAATTTGATTACTAGGACTTTCATCTAAACCAGATTTGCAAAGATCATTAAATTCTTCAAGGTTGTAAGCTATTCCCCCTCCAACTCCACCTAAAGTAAAAGCTGGTCTTATGATTAACGGGTATGAATTTATTTGCTTAGATACTTCTCTTGCTTCAAATAAATCAGAAGCGATCCCTGAAGGACATACATTAACATTTATATTTTCCATTGATTCTTTAAATAGTTTTCTATCTTCAGCTTTGTTAATAGCTTTTAAATCAGCTCCTATCAATTCAACATTATTATTTGTCAAAAAATCAGATTCAGAAAGTTTTACAGCTAGATTCAAGGCCGTTTGGCCTCCCATTGTAGGAAGAATCGCATCAGGTTTTTCCTTTAAAATTATTTGAGAAACTATTTCTGGAGTCAAAGGTTCAATATAGGTTTTATTTGCAATTTCAGGATCAGTCATTATTGAAGCTGGATTAGAATTAATTAAAATAATTTCATATCCAGCTTTTCTTAAAGCTTTACAAGCTTGAGTACCTGAATAATCAAATTCACATGCTTGACCTATAACAATTGGACCTGAACCAAGAATTAGGATTCTTTTAAGATCACCTCTTTGAGGCATAATTAGAAAAATTCATTTATTTAATGCTACTTACAAATCATCAGTTGTTAATCAAGTTACTTGAAAAGCAACATTTGTTTCTATAGTATTGATAATAAAACAATATTTATGAGCGAACTTCAGCGACTAAAAAGTTTGTTGCCTCCAGAGAATGAAAGTTGGGTTTTTATTGAAGCTGCCGCCGCCATAGATCCTCCATTAATTACATTAGAGGAAATTGGTAGTGACGAAGTTGAAATTCAAATAGATTTAGAAGAATGGGATAATTATGCAATTGATCATAGAAATTTATTGTTTTGGCATGAAGTAGGAAAGATTCAAAATGATGCAATTCCACGGGACGGATGGGAAATGGCAGCTTTAGCTATAGGCCTTGGTGGAGCGATAGGTGAACTATGGGTACAAGATGGATTACTTTTATTACTTGCTCTTGGCTTATCAGGTTTTGCAGGATATAGACTTTATATAAAAAATAATTCTGAGAAAAGATTACAAGATGCTATTTTTGCAGATGAAAGAGCTATAGACCTTGCCTGTAGATTTGGGTATAGTATCCCAAATGCTTATAAAAGCCTTGGCGGGGCTTTAAAAGAGCTAATAGAAAAAACTAGAAAAAAGAAAAAAAGAATAATATTTGAAGATAGATTAGAAGCATTAAGAAAAAGTGCTGAAAAAGCCAGGTCAGAATTATCACAACAAGAGGGTTCAGACAAATCAGTTTCAAGTGAAAACGTTTATGGACAATAAATTGTTAGTTTTGATGGCGGCAAAAGCCTGTGATATAAAAAAGGCTCAAGAGATAAAATTGATTAAAATTGACAAAGTTTCATATATTAGTGAGTGGATACTTATTGCTGAAGGCTTATCAGATGTTCAAGTAAGATCAATTACTAATTCTGTAGAGGTAGAACTTAGAGAAAAAGCAAAAATTGAACCAATTAGAAAAGAGGGAGTTAACGAAGCTAAATGGGCACTACTTGATTATGGTGATTTAATAGTTAATATTTTTCAACCCGAAATAAGAAAGTTTTACGACCTTGAATCATTTTGGAGTAATGGAGATGACCTCAATTTTCCATAATAAATATTAATGAATCAATTTAACTGCCCAGTTCCTAAAGATCAACAGCCTACAAATGAATTTATCGAATTATCAAAATCTAAAATATTTACTTGGCCAAAATCAAAGAAAGCTTTTTCATTTATTTTACTAAAGTTTTGGATCGGAACATTTTTTATATTTGTTGTAATTTCTTCAGGGAGTGTATATTTTGAAACTGCTACATTAAGGTACATTTTATTAAGCTTTTTTAGTAGTTTATCTTTGCCATTCCTTTTCTCTATAAGGTTATATCTTGGTTGGAATCATATATTCAAAAGATTAACTTCTGAAAAAGTGGAATATGAAGAATCAGGATGGTATGACGGACAAATATGGATCAAACCAATTAAATTAAAGGAAAAAGAATCATTAATAGCATCATTAGAAGTAAAACCAATTTTAAAAAATTTAATTCAAATTTTATCTATTATTATTATCGTTGCTTTAATTGGAATTCTAATATTCCAAAACAATTATCTCTAAGATGAGTTCTAATTTTAAAAATTTATACACGTCAAATAATCCTCCATTAGAGATGATATTAATGAGAGGTTCAAAACTAGAATCGATTCACAAAGTACATGCAGTAATTAGTGATAAAAAAGGAAGAGTGTTAATGTGTGCTGGTAATCCAGAATATAAAAGCTTCATAAGATCTGCCTTGAAGCCTTTTCAAGCAATTCCATTTTTGAGTAGTGGAGCTTCATCAAAAATCAAGAATTCATCAAAGTCAATTGCCTTATCCTGTGGATCTCACAGTGGATCTAAATTACATGCAAGAGAAGCCTTTAAAATTTTGTGGGAATTTAATATAGACATACATAGCCTCAAATGTCCCTTAAAAAAAACAAGTCCCTTAGAACATAATTGTTCTGGCAAGCATGCAGCATTTCTTGCAACATGTAAAAAATTAAATTGGCCTTTAGAAACTTATTTGAGGGGAGATCACCCTCTGCAAGTAGAAATCTTTAGAATAATATCAGAACTTCTTGAAATCCCATTGGAGCATATATATGCAGAGAGAGATGACTGTGGAGCTCCAACTCTATATATGAAGATACTCGAAATGGCAAAATTATATTCATTATTAAGTAGTTCAGATAATGCTGAACTAGAGCAAATAAGTAGAGCGATGACAACTAATCCAACAATGATAAGCGACCACAATAGATTTGATACGGAGGTTATACAAGCATCACATGGGCATGTAATAAGCAAGGGAGGAGCAGAAGGAATACAGTGTTTTTGTAAAGTAAATGAAGGAATGGGTTTAGCTTTAAAAGTTGAAGATGGATCAAAAAGAGCAAAACAATCTGTGGGTCTACATATTTTGAAACAACTAGAGTGGATTTCTGAATTAAGAATTCAAGATATAGAGGACAAGATCATAAAATTACCTGAAGGGGTTCAAATTAAAGTAAAAGGTCAATTAAAATTCCAAGAATCCTAAAAAAATATAAAAAAGAACCCGTTCAGATGTATGCTATGTATGTATCGCGGGGTAGAGCAGTCTGGTAGCTCGTCGGGCTCATAACCCGAAGGTCGGAAGTTCAAATCTTCTCCCCGCCACCAATGAGAAGCCTCTCCAAGACACACTTTTGTTGTCTGAAATGGATTTCAAGGATATAACTATGGGTTAATAAGAGTACCGAAGAGACAGGAAAAGTACCTAAAACCCTGTAAAAGAAGTCCAAATATCAACTTTCATGTCAACTTTCCTTTGGATAAACAAAAAAAGTTTTGGGATGATGTCTATAAGAGTTAAGTGAATATAAAAGTACTGAATAATAAATACCAAATTACAAACAGTCAACTTAAAGATGATGACATAACATTTATAAAAATAAAACTTTAAATGAAAAAAGCTATTTTAATTGGTTTAATTGCTGGCATTGCTGATCTTGTGATCGGTTATAAAGTTCCAAAAGACAAAAACGTAGGTTATGTAATGATTTTTGGCAGGATTACGAACCTAGAACAAGCAGGTAAATACTTTGCAAAAATAAATGATGTAGTTGTTAAAGGTTGCGGAGCAAAAACATTATCAGTTGATTATAAAACAAATGTAAGAGAAGGATATGACGTACCGTTTACTGTGGTCACAAAATTCCCAACCAAGAAGGCAGCACAACGTTGCTATGAAGGTGATTATCAAAATATCATTCCTTTAAGAAAAGGTGCTATTGATATGAACTTTAGGATAGTTGAGAAAAAGATCCAGTTTTACAAACAATAGATAAAGGATTTCTAATCTTCGTATACCAGACAACGTGGGGTTGATGGATTTAATTCACATTCCTTATCCCAGTAATCAAATAAGTCTGTTGAAACTCCTTGCTCTTTCATTAAATCTTTAAGAGTTGGATATTCTTTTGCAAGATCAAGATTCCTTAGTTTCTTATCTTGAGTTGCGAATGGTGATGTTTTAAAATTCATAGTTATCTCAAAACTTTTGTTGGATTCTGACCACAGATCTTGGATGATCATGAACGTAAGAATTAAATTCTCTTGCAAGCATCAGGCAATCGTAAGCATCGCGAGCATAGAAACCTAATTGATGTGTACTGTTTGATGAATCTTTGTAACTTAGTACATACTTTTTACAAGATTTGATTGGTGTTGAAGACATTTGAATTCATGACTGCTACAACAACGTTCTAACTAGGCAAACTAATCATCCGACTAATGAAAGTGTACGGTTTGAGGAACTCACATATACGGATAGAGGATCAACAAATGCATTTTTAAATGGATAAAATGTAAAAATTAGTGAGGTAGCATTATAAATTATTTTTTGAATCCCTTGACTGTCTCAAACTAGACTTGTATTGCCACTCTAAATTTTCGTGGCTAATAAAACTAAAGTGGGCTTAAGTCTGTAAAATCCACGAGGATTTAGTCCACTCTGATCGGGATTTAATCTGTAAGCCTGTCAACATGACAATACTACTATGGCTTCAAATAATAGGTATATTTAAGGTTTTATAAAAACTATCCGGGGACATGTGGACATAAAGTGGAGTATTGGACAAAAACTGGACAATAATTCATCTACAAAACCAATTAAGAAATTAAATAAAAGGATAAAACTTTTTAACGAATAGATCTTCTCTGATTAGGTCTATTTGCATATCTTTGGACTAAAAATTTCATCTACTTTGAATGCTCATTTTTCTTTAGAAGTGATCACAGGGTGATTGACTGTGAGGTATAAGTTTTTTCTAAATTATCAACAACCCAGAGGAGGTTCATTTCCACTTAGATTTATTATTTTATTATTTTATCAAATTGTTATTGTTTCTCATTTATTAGTTTTTGAGTGTGAGGAATAATGGATTGTTTAAGTTATTGTATAGTTCGCATTGATACAAATGTCTTGATTGCTTGATATTGAAGTTTTGTATATTGCTAATACACTTCGAATAAGGTTTCTTAGGACAGTTACTAAATCCTTGTGGAGACTACTTTAGTAAATTTCTTTTACTGGTTGCTGATGAGATTAGCCGAATCACACTACGGTGAATCTTTGGTTCCAGTAAAAGTTCCTTATAATACTATTCGATCTTTTTCTAAATAAGTATTTTTTACGTTGTTTAAATTAGAGATCTGAATTTTAATGACTATAGAAATAGAGATTCTTATGCAGAAACCATTTGTTAATTTCTTGTACTGGTTATTAGAAAAGTCAGCAAAAAGCTATTATGGTGACTCACTAAATTCTGAAGTTCCATATACTCCTTACTTTTAAACTCAACTAGAACGAGGAGAAAGGTTGACTACTTTGAGTGACCTAACAACAAGGTTGCTAGTCCGTACCTTCTTCGGCGCTAATTTATAAAGTTTACTTGTTCTAGCAGATATTTTTTTGCGTAATGCTTTTACTAGAATGTCATGTCTTCTTGTACGAATTTATTTATAAAGATCTAGTATCAATAGTTTAGAACGATAGATCCATACCTGGAACTGTATTTAAAAATCAGCAAATAGAATCAAGTGATAGCAATTGTAGTGGGCTAGAGAAAACATAAGCAGAATTGAGTAGAAATGAGTAGATAAGTATTACCTATGATAACTAAATTTTTAGTATTGGAACGTTAGTTTTAATTATTTTGGATAAAGAAGAAAGAAGGAAAAGATATAAATCGATGACAAGCCAAGAAAGGCGAGAATTGATCCTAAAGAAAATGAAAGCTAAAGGGATAGATGTTGGAAGTGGAGTCCCAGATAAAAGATATGAAAGTGAAGAGGTTTATGAGTTAATCCATATTGCAAATTGCTTTCCAGAATTAAGAGAAAAACGTAAAGTTAATAATTAAATACTTGACGATTTAATTACCATTAGCTTATATTAATAGTACACATGTATTATTAAGTAATGACTGTTGGAGGACCTAATGTTTGGTCTAATTTTTCTTATGGTTATCGGAATGAGTCCACAACTGGTTGGCTTTTTAACCCCGATCGCAGTAAATTAATCTTATTTACAAGAAATAAAAAATCAACTAGAAATAATATCAAGATTTCTGCCCAAACATATTATGCAAACGATCATGGTGAGCCCTCAGCAATTAAATCGTTAAGTCAAATGCATTTGGACAATGCTTGGGATAAATGGCATGATCTTCAATTAGAAGGCTGGACTTTCGAAGAATTCGAATTACCTGAATCAGCATGAAGAATTTAAATCTAATTAAAAAGAAACTATCCAAAGAGGATAGGAAAATATCTGCTCAAGATCCATCAAGATTATTGGCACAATTTATTAATGGTGTTGTAATTAAACTTAACGAAGCATATGTATATGACTCATAAAGAATTAGTAGATCAAGTTTCCGCAAATTTATTTAAACAAAGTGGAAAGATAGAAAGCGAAAGATCATGGATTTTAATGAGAAATTACCTAGAGCAACTAGATAGCGATCAACTTAAGTTAATACTTAAAGAAGGTGCTTAACTAAAATAGAATCAAATTTCTTTACCATTTATATTTCTCACTAAGTTCATCATTTTATTGAAAATCCTGAATTATTTTTACTTTATCTTTCATTATCTAAAAGATTTGATTTTGGATTAATTCAAGTATCCAACTAATGAAATTATATTCCATACCTAAAAAGTTTCATAAATAATTGTTTATCCTGCATCAAAACCTTACTTGTTAATAATAAATAGAGAGTTCTACTATATTCTATACATTTATGTACCAATACTGTATAGAAAACATTGCTTAAACGTTATTAGAGGTCAATTTCTTTACATTCTTTAATAGTTATGTTATATTTGTTTACATAATCAATTTTTAATTATGACACCTGACGCAGAAAGATTTAACGGCTTAGCAGCAATGCTTGGTTTTGTAGCAGCAGTTGGCGCATACGTAACAACTGGTCAAATAATTCCTGGTTTCTTCTAATGTCAAATTCTTCATACACAACAACTGAGTCCGGCGGAAGACAAAACATGTTTCCTTCAGAAACTCGTCCCTACATAGATGAGTCAGTTTCTTATGACGGCTACCCTCAAAATGCAGAAAAAGTTAACGGTCGTTGGGCGATGATTGGCTTCGTAGCATTATTAGGTGCATACGTAACAACAGGTCAAATCATTCCAGGTATTTTTTAATGAGTCCACTAGCAGTTTTTTTGATTTTAATTGTATCTCTAACTGCTTTACTCGTCGCTTCCCTAACTAAACAATTTCAAGAAGAAAATTTAATTTACTCAAATAAAAATCCAATGAAAAACTCAAACACAAAAACTAAAACAATCGAGAAGGAAAAAGTTGTTGCAGAAACTCTCAACGGTAGATTTGCAATGATCGGACTTATAGCTGCAGTTGGTGCATATCTAACTACAGGTCAAATCATTCCAGGTTTCGTTTAAATACAAACTTCAAATAACTAAAACAAAAAAATGGAAAACTCAAAACCTAGCTACTGGCAAAATGCAGAAAGAACTAATGGAAGAATGGCAATGATGGGCTTTTTTGCATTAGTAGTTAATTACGGTCTTTTTGGCTGGATCATACCTGGGATTTTTTAAAATGAATTTAGATATTTTCTTAATCTCATTCTTTGCATATCTTTTAGTACCAGTACTGATGATTGCTAAAGGAAAAAAAGCAACTAATTAATAGCATAATGAATTTAGGATTACTCTTCCTCAAAGTGAATACTACTGGGGTAATAACTTTATCAGAATTAGATTGGATTACAAATCACCAATCAGATTTCTCAAGATTAGATATGGCACTAGTTTTAAAAATTGGTCGCCTTATGGATGAGGGACAAATAGAACTTGATTGTAGATTGCCAGCATAAATATTTAAAAATTAAATCGTCATGAGAGCTTGCTTTTAGGGATATAAGCAAGCTTTTATATTGTTTAGTTTCTAAAAAAAAGAAAAAGAAAAGATATTAACTTCCGACTTTAGAAATTCAACTCTTTTCTTAATAGCAGTTATTTGAATAAATTTAATTGCTTAATCAATTAATTTAAACTTCCATAAATAAATAATTATCAACTATTGCATAATAAAATTTAACTTCATTAGGAGCTTTAAAAACTAATTAATTAAAATCATCAAGCCTTTCCAAAAAATAAAAAAATAATATTTAAATAAAATGAGACTACATGTAGTGATTTATAAAATAATTGCACCATTCGTGGGGGTTGATCTATATAAAAATTTCTGTAATAATAAAAATCCCCATCACCTAGGCTCGGTTTAATTTTCCGAAGTCTTTTTTTTTGCTTATTGAGAACTTACATAGTAAAAACAAATAAATAAGTCTTTTCAAAATCTATCAGCATACATACAAATAATTAAATTCATTATTAAATCAATGAAACTCAAAAGAATATCCTATCTACTCACAGTTAGGAATTAAATGTAACATAATAAGTTTACATATAGTAATAATTAGATGAGAAGAATCATTCCATACATAGCCTTCTTATGTTTGACAGGCTTCACAGCTACAAGTGGTTTACCAGTTATGGCAGGCGGTTGCAATAGTCAAATCAACAAGAAAGCAGAAATAAAATGCGCTGAAGATGACACCGAGTGTCAAACTGAAAAAGCTGAAAAGTTTGAATTAAACAGAACCATAAGGTCATAAAAATTGCCTCAACTTTGTTTAATTATTAACTATTTTCCAAGAGATTTATTTAAATTTATCTCCTGTTTAACTATCAATTATACAGCGGGGTCACTAATTTTTATTTAACAAATAACAACATGACTACTACATCATTTTTTTTAATATTTTCAAGCTCACTCTTAACATACGTAATGGCTTGTTTGTGGAGAGACCTTATAAATCAAAAAGTAAATATATAGTCATCAATTAGTTCAACAACAATAAAATGAAGTAAAGTTAAAGAACCATAAGCGATAAATACCTTACTTGTCACAAGATAATAAATCTGCCGAGACTTTCCCATGGGATCATAAATTTGGAGATGAGAATTTTCAAAAAGAGCCTTGGATTCTAAATAAAGGGAAGCAAAACGTAACAATTGAGAAAAATTTAGATAATAAAGGTTTTTTTTATGTCCAAAAGAATGAAGAAAGACGTCTATCTCTAAACCATTTACAAATTAAATCTACTTATAACCAATTGATTCAATTTGGTTATAAGCTACAAAAATAAAGTTTACAGAATATTTTTTGATGTTATTTCATTTGAATTTAATTTGAATAATTAAATAAGAGTCCTAAAAAAAATAGTAATTATATGAAGCTTGATCTAAAATAATCTAAACATTCTTCCCTTATTTTTTGACTGATATTAAAGATTTAAAGATAAAGTTAAAACTGTGTACAAACTTTATAGTTAAAGAAGTTATCGCCCTCGATCCTGTGATAAGGAGACAATGGCTTTATACATATAAAGGAATTGTTGAGTATGTTGATTCAAATTCAAGAGACATTTCTCAAGAACAAATTATAGGAGCCTCCATTTATAAAGATCTTATCAAGCAAGTAGAAGAATTTATAAACTTAGAAAAATATGAAGGACAAAATTATAATAGATACAATAGTCGTAATCCCTCCGATTCTAAGTACGAGGTTATTTACCAAAAACGTTTAAAACAAATTAAAGAAGATTTCTCAGATCCAGAAGTATTTATAGAAAAATAGGCGAATAATAATACAATGGAAATTTAGTAATAAAAACAAGTTAAAATAAAAAGAACTTAAAACGAATGGAAAATTATCTTTAAGAAATAATAAATTGAAATCAAGAAATAATAGAAAGAAATAACTTCGACTAGTGATGATCAATTCGTAAAAATTAAAAATAATCTCACAACGATAAACACTAATTTAAAAAAATTAAGTAATAGAAAAATTAATTTTTACCTTTCGTTAATAAAACTTACATTAAAGATTTATTCGGAGGAATATGTCCAAAAAATCTTTTAAAAACTTTAATTAGATAAAAAACAGTTAAAAATATCCCACAAATAAGATTTATCAAAAGAAATTCCCAGGAAGTTACAATTATTGATAGGAGCTTAGAATTCCTTTAATCCTTAATATCGTATTACTATTAATTATTAATGAAAGACAATTATCACAAAGGTAATTTAGAGAACAAGATAAGTATGGTATTGTTTTGGATTTATCTCTTCGCGGTTGCAATTATCTTTACTCATGGACTAATTTTATTTGTAAGTAAATGAATGGTAATTCATAAATATTGAACCTAAATAAATTAACAAATCAACTTGGTAAAGTAGTATTCAAAATTAAGAGTTAAAAGATATCATTAAAATAAAAATTGAGTCTTAACTTGCCACTTAAATATTCCTTTGCTAAAAAGATAGAGCGGACTAAAGTCCAATTCTCCACGAGGATTTAGTCCGCTTTCAATAAATAAATCTATAAATATTTTTTATTTGAATAGTTCATAAACAATTTATTTATTGTCCAATCACTTTTTAAGGTTGTTTAATCAATTTACTGAATACTTCTGAAGAAAAATTAATAAAAATAATCTTAAATACCTTATTGTTTAAATTATATTTTTTCTAGTTATACTCGTAAGCTGGAAATAACCATTTTTGTTCAAAGAATATTTATCAAACCATAGGTTTAATAAGTTATCAAGTCCAATCCCTTTTAAATTCTTTTTATTCAAAATTTTGTAGTCTGATAAGGCTAATAATAAATAAGGGAAAATCATATCAGAAACATCGGATGGTAAATTCTTTAAAGGAACACAATGACCCTTTTCCCAAAGAATGGACATATCTTGAGTAAATAAAGAGCTCCAATAATTAAAATCACAATATAATTTATCCGGAGGCAAAAGGTTAAGCTTTAATTCGTGAGTATAAAAATTCATAGTAAAAGTCAAAGAAAAAGGTACAAGACCTAAAAATAACTGAATTCATTTTCTATCCTCAGAAAATAAATATTCGACAACGACTTAAAAATTCAAAATATGTACCCTAAAATAGTACCTTACTGTACAGAACAGTGCAACACTTATTATTAATTCCTTTTTTTCATTTCTTCTTGAAATTGAAGGAACATTAAAAATTTTTCATAAATTTCCTTATCAATAAATTCATTACTCGTTGCTTTAACCTGTTGATTTTCTGAATTATTAATTTCATTAGAGACATCTTTGTCATCATTTTTTATCATTATTAAATTTTCATTGTCAAATTTAATTTGCTTATCATAATTCAAAACTTTACCATTTTTTATATTGAATATCCCTCTTTTATAAAGTGCCTCCTCTACTAAAATATTAATTATTTTTGAAATACTTAAATTGCTTTCAAAACTTAATTTTTTTACTAGATCCAAGACATCGCTTCTTGGTATAAAACCAACTCTTCTTTTCTTTGTGGGCATATAAAGTTCGGCACTTGACTTAAGTAAGTGTTGCACTATATTCAAAACAAGTCAATAATTATTATTATGATCATACCTTTCACTCTTTTGTTCGGGGCCATTGGATATCTTTATTACAAGTCTAAAGATGAAGTGTCATTAGTAGAAGTAGAGAAACTAGATTCTCCAAGTAATCAATTAGATCAAGATGATTTATATAAGGACTTGGAAGACCTGTTTATATAATTAAACTTTTTTAAAACTTCGTTTATTATTATTTAGCAAAGCCCATATAATAAGAATGCAAGCTTAGTAATAATAATATTGAAGAACCAAAATACCATACAAGAAACCATGTAACGAAAGTTCCTCCACGAGATTTCTTCTTTTTAAATTTATCTAATATGTTTGGCAAATAAATATTAGTCTCTCTTGAGAGCTTTAATGACTTCATAATTAATGTCTTTTATTTAAATCAAACATAAAAATATATCCATGCAAGTATATTTTCAAATTTCTTGTCATTGCATATAAAAAATTAAGATGAATTAATGAAAAAGATAAAGTTCTTAACCCAAACAACTTCGTTTCATAACCGAACGCTTAAATAAATAAAAGAGTAATTAATATGATTAATAATTAACCTATACAGTAATGACTGTACATCAAGATTACGAAATAAAAATCAACATAAACGAGTTGATTGAAAAAAGAATTCCTTGTTGTGATTTATTACATCCCGATCATTGTCTAACTGAACAACAAGTTTCAGAAATTGCTCATGACATTCGGATGGATTTAAACCTTCATGACTTATATAAGCAAGTTGATCAACACATTATGAATTATGTCAACGCAGCAGGTATTGATAATAAAGAACATTGGGTAGAACCACATCTTCCTGATTTAGATAGAGATGCTAAAGAAGAAGTTGGCATTGAATTTGATTAAATTCATTAATAAGTGAAATATTTTTCAATTATTAAATAACATTACCAATTAGAAGTTTGAAGAAATCTAATAGTTATATTTTTCTAAATCATCAATTAATTTATATATGATTTCTGGACTTATTTTTACTTTTAAGAAAGATTTTAGTAAATGAGAAAATTATCATTAATGTTAATATCGATGCAATAAAAAAGGTTAATGAATTAAACGTCATTAAAAATTAAACGCTTCATATGAATTATTTAAATAATATGACTTGTTAAATAGGTACTTTATACAAAATATTAAATTAAATTTAGCCATAATTAGTAATATAAATTTCATGAACATAAATTATTATTCCAATATTGATTTATCAACTATTACTAGTCACGAAATTAGTAATACAATCGAAAAATGATTAAAATTTTTGCTTTAACATTATCCGAAATTGGAATTGGAAAATTAGAAATATTTGTAATCGGAATAGTGTCTTTATTATTTCCAATATTATTCATAATTGCCTCTAGAAATCTTGATGCAAAAGGCGTTTTTGACTGGATGATGGAGAAACCAAATGATTGGATAGGGAAGAAATAAAGCTTTATTTTAGGAAATATTTAAAATTTAGTTTTAAATGCCAATTTGTCTAATTCATATTCAGGGAAGTCTAATATCTTGCAGTTATTTTTTAGGCTTACAAGAATATTTTTATTAATAAGTTCATAGTCAATAAATTTATTTAATTTAATATTAGAAAATTCTTTATTTGTCTCTCCTATTGAAAATCTCAACGCCCCATCCTTGGAAATGCCAAAGTTTATTGAGTTACAATAAGTATTTGCAAACTTACTGGAAATCTTTAAAGAATATTTTTCAATAGCCTTTTGTGAAGAGTCAATAGGATAAGAAGGGCTATCGAATATTAAGAAAAGAAATAATAAAAGAATATTAAAAATATTCTTAATCATTGAAAACCAAATATTATTGATTTAATTTACATTAACAAGAATTATTAAACAATTGCATTTATTAAAACTTGATAATTTATTGGGATGGAAAAAATTATTTAAGTTAGATAAGGTTATTTAGAAAATAAAATATTTGACAAAATTTTGAAAAATCTGCAAAATTATTTGAAAAACATAAAGAATAGAACAAAATTTACTTTTCAAAAGATTAAAAGATACTTTATTAGTTAAGGGGATGATAATCTAATATTTCTTCTCCAAATATTGCTACAAATGATAGAGAATTTTTTTTATAAGAGAAATTGATTATTTACTTGAGTTATAGTTCCCACAGATAACTGGTCAATTAAAAAAAGATATTAGTTTATGGAAAATAAGCAAATTAATTTTTTTAAAACTAAAGATATTAATACGGTTTTAAAGCCTTTTAAAAAAGGAACTGTAGTCAATATAGATAATTTGGAGGTAAGAGAAAAACAAAAAGAATTAAAATTAGGTTTATATGGCTGGTATGCTATTTGTCCTTCAACAGAGCTTCAAAAAAACAAAATTCATTATTTTTCATTGTTTGATGAACCTCTTCTTCTTTTTAGAGACAAGAACAATAATGTTAGATGTATCAAAAATATTTGCCCTCATAGAGGTTCCTCCTTTTATGGCGGTTCAATTTCTAATGGTGAATTAACATGCCCATATCATGGGGCAAGATTTAGTTCTCAAGGAAACTGTCAAAATATAGATAAGATAACCTGTAATCATATTGTTGATAATAATTATGATAATTATGCAAAGAGAATTCACTTATCTCAATACAAAGTAGTAGAGAAGGAAAGTTATATTTTTATTTATTTTACTGACAAGTCAGAGACAGATTTAAATAATTTTAACGATGATTCATTAATTAGTAATTATGAGTTAACTGCTAATGGATTTTCAGTTAAAGATTCCGCATCTGAAGAAGTTTTAGTTGATTTTAAATGTGATTGGTCAAGAATTATCGAAAATCATTTGGATATACTTCATATATTTTGGGTTCATGGTGATACGATTCCAGACAAAGATGTAAATAAAAATGTACTAGTAAGTTTTAATCAAAAAATAAATATCAATCCATATTATATTGAAAGTATATATTTTTACAAAAATAATCCTACAAAAGAATTTATAAGAATAAAGTATATTCCGCCAGGTAGGATTTTAATCTATAAAGGAGATCCAGCCGCTTCACGATATGTGCAAGTACTTGATCACATTCCCCTAGGAGATAATAAAGCGAGAGTAATAGTTAGACATTATAGGAAATTCCTTAAAAACAAATTTCTTAATAACTTAATATTATTCAAAGAGATTCAAAAAAAGATTTTTTACAAAATTTTTGATGAAGATTATATGATTCTTAAAACCCAAACTTATAATCAAAAATTAGGCTTAATAAAAAATGACGAGATAAAATTACTAGGCGAAGATAGAATAATTAATTATTTCTGGAATTGGTATAAAAAATCTGAAGAAAAGGATAATCCTTGGAAACACATAAATAAAAATAAGGAACTAAATGTTTATGATGAGATAATTTTGAAATATCCTCCAGAAATTAAGAAATTGGAAGTAATTAATAATATAAATATTATAAGAAAAACATTTATAAGATATGCAGCACCACTCGTATTTTTGTTGCTCATAATATAACTTCAATGAAAAAAGTTAATCGACCAGCATGGCTTAATTGGCTTTATCTTTTAATATTTTTTCTTAGTTCAATACAGTTATTCATGTTCTGGAGTAACAAATTTTAGTGACTAATGATTATTGGCTTGAAGCAAAAAATATTAGTTGCTTTAAAAATGAATATGAAGTAGTGAAGGATTTAAATTTAAAACTAAAATATAGTGAAAATGTAATTTTGATTGGACCTAATGGCTCTGGAAAGTCATCTTTATTAGAAATAATAAATAGAAATATTTATCCAGTTTTAAAGAAAGATACTGTTTTTAAACTATTTAATAAAGAACTTATTAGTATTTGGGAACTTAGAAAAAAGATTAGTACAGTAAATCAGGATATTAAGGCAAGAGTAAATGCAAATATAACTGTAGTTGATTTAATTATTAGTGGTTTATATGGTAAGTATTGCAAAATCTCAAATAAATCTGAAAAGGATGTTTTATTAGCGGAAAATCTTATTAACAAGATGTTAATAACAAAGTTATCCCAAAGATATTTTTCACATTTATCCGAGGGTGAAAAACAAATTGTTCTAATTGCTAGAGCTTTAGTTAAAAATCCAGAAATATTAATTCTAGATGAGCCAATTGCTAATTTAGATTTAAAATCAAAATTTTATGTAATAGATCAAATTAATGAATTAACAAGATTAAATACGAAAATAATTTGCGTAACTCATGATATATCAATGATTACAGAAATATACAACAGGGTCATAATGATGAAAGACAGAATAATAATTGCAGATGGAACGCAAAGCGAAACAATAAATGGCAAAAATTTAAGTATTTTATTTGATATTAATATCGAGATTACTAAACATAAAGGCTATTGGCATGTTTACAGAAAACCTAAAGAACTACAATCAATAGAATAACCAAGGCAATTAATAAATAAATAATCTTTTTGTTTTGAATACGCGAAAAAGACTTATTTTTAAATGAAGAGGAACCACATTTAAAGCAAACCATCCTACCCCCTAATGATCTGTCAGAGACAAGATCGGAACTACCGCAATTTAAACAGATTTTATTAGAGCTCATATCTAATTCTAAAATTAATTTCACCCCTTTAAATTATATTCGAATTAATAATGTAAAGAAAAAATTCAAAATAAACAATGATAATGAGAATCTATTGCAATAATTAATTATTTGATACATAATTGATAATAATTCTCATTATCAAAGTATAAATAATATGAATTTCCATAATTATGGAGAATATTCATCAAAAACCGTTCGAATAGTAACTGGACAGTCAGTTCTTATAGATCCCTCCTCAAGACCAATGGGGACCTGTCTTGAAGTTGAGAACGGCATTGCAAGGGTATATTGTCCATGTGAAGAAACTGAGGGAATGACTCTTGCTTTCTTGCAATCAGGAGATCAATTAAGAACTGATTTATTATGCAGCGAAGGTGTTTGTGTAGAAGCGTTAACTGATTTGTCCTTCCATAGTAATGTTAATATTGCTGAAAATTCTGGATTTGATGCTGTTAATGAATGGACTCTTCAACTCTTGAGAATAAGACATCTTGGAAATGCAGAACAAAGACTACAAGCTCTATTTTCAATATTAGTTAACCGTCTCGGAAGAAGATGCGGTCAATGGTGCGAATTACCTTTTAGGCTTACTCATGAAAGGATAGGAGAATTAATAGGTTCAACACGGGTAACATCTACAAGATTAATCTCAAAACTCCGTTCATCTGAGTTATTAATAGCTCCAATTGGAACACAGACAGTAAGTGTGGCCCCATCATTTATTGAAGCCTCACCTTTATAAAAGAAACATGTATAAATCTGAATCCATAATTAATAACTTGATAATAGAAGTTGACTCATTAAGCTACAGGATAACGAATATTCATCAAGCTTATTTCAACACTTCTCACTTAGGCTTGCGAGAAAGATTATTTTATGAAAATAAGAATATTTCCCAAAGATTAAAAGAAATTAACTCAATAGCCAAATTCTTAAAAAATAGGACTATTGAGAAAGTAAGTTTTACTAGTTTACTCCTAGAGATGAGTGAGAGAACTATTGCTCAAACAAAAATACAAAGAAATTTATTTTTTCTTTAAATCTCCATCAATCAATAATATTGCTGATGGCTGGTTAGCAGCAAATTTAACTTTCCCTAATATATGAGCAAATTCATCCTCAGACTTTATTTGAGCCTCAACAATCGGGTCTAAGAAAACACTTGATCTTGTATCTGCAGTTCTCTCTGCAATCGCATATAGCTGTTGTAATGAGGAAGTCAAATCAGCCTCCATATTGAACGAATAAGAGATTAAATCTTCAATAGAATCCCAAGCCTGAATTGGTGCAGGTAAATCTTTCAATTTTACAGTTTGTCCACGAGCTATAAAATAGTTAGCAAATTTATAGGCGTGCTCCATTTCTCCTTGAGATTCACTTAGGAAATATGAAGCGAAACCGTCTAAATCTCTTTCTTGAAACCATAGATAAATGGAAAAATATTGAACATTAGCATGTCTTTCCATTGTTAAATGTTCATAAAAATTCTCTAATAAGCCAGGATCCATTGGCTGAGCAACAGCTCTTCCAGAAGGACCCAAATTAATTAGTTTGTTTGTTTTTAAATTATTCTCAATCATTTTCATTTGAATAAGATAAATAAATAATACAACATTTTGTATTAATTGGTAACTTAAAAAAGATTAAAAATAAATAAG
This sequence comes from Prochlorococcus sp. AG-335-A05, assembly GCA_003282425.1. GTDB lineage: Bacteria > Cyanobacteriota > Cyanobacteriia > PCC-6307 > Cyanobiaceae > Prochlorococcus_A. Next base: position 32,959 of record QBZF01000003.1, read on the forward strand.
TGAATATGATAATGAATATCAATAGCAATATCAATAAAATGAATTTTGGAAAAGATTATTCTGAATTTCTACTAATTAATAAATTATATGCAAATAAAAAAAAGAAATGTAAAAAGAAAAAATGTTCAAACTGGAAAGGGGGCAAGTGTAATTGCCTATAAAATTTAATTAAATAAAGATCTTATGTGCTCCGGGATATAAAAAACAGAAACTATCTTTATCTATACTTAAAAAACAATTATCTCCAACATTAAAATCATCATTAATATTAGTTCTGACCCTTAATGTTTCTCCTTTAAGCGATAATTTATAAACAAAATATTCACCCATAAATTCTTTTGAAACTATTTTTGCATCGCCTTCTACAGAACTTTTAATAGAAATAAATTTCTGAGGAATAGAAATAAATTTAATATTATTTTTACCCACCAAAGAGGAAATATTTATTTTACCTATACAACATGAAAAAGAGTTTTCTTCTTTTTTGAGATTAAGAATATTATTACCAAGAATAAAACTACTTATAAAAATTGTTTTAGGGTTTTCTAAAAGTTTTATAGGTGAATCAACTTGATGTATTTTCCCTTCGTTCATCACAGCAACCTTATCGCATATAGACATTGCCTCTTCAGGATCATGAGTAACCATTAATCCGCTAGCATTACAACTTCTAAGTATATTTGGTAGTTCACTTCTTAATTTTAATTTTACGTGCATATCCAAACTACAAAATGGTTCGTCTAATAATATAAAATTTGTTCCAGGAACTAAAGCTCTAGCAATAGCAAGTCTCTGTTTTTGTCCTCCTGATAATTCATGCGGATATCTATTTATAAATTTATCGAGACCTACAATATTTATTAAAAAATTAACTCTAGATTTATTCTTTTTATCTTTCAAACCAAACATTGCATTTTCCAAAACAGTTAGATGAGGGAAAAGCGCATAATCCTGGAAAACCATTCCTATTTTTCTTTTTTCTGGAGTTAATATTCTATTTTTATTTGAAATTTCGTGATCATTTAGGATAATTTTTCCTTTTAAAGGATATTCAAATCCTGCGATTAATCTTAAAAGAGTAGTTTTACCGCAACCAGAAGGTCCAAGAAGTCCTAATAATTGGCCCTTTTCTATTTTTAAGTTAATTGCATTTAATATCCAATTGGAAATTTTTTGATTATCGTATTTATGATATAAATCATCAATTATTAACGCCTCTTTTTCCACTAAAACATTTGAGTGTCTAGAATACTAAAAATAACAGAAAACATTAACCATAAATATCACTTGTATAATTTTATACATCACTTAAAAAATTAAATAAATGAAAAAGAGTGAAAGAGCAGAAATTATACTTAAAGAACTTAAAGAATTATATCCATCTCCTCCAATCCCCCTTAATCACACAAATGCTTTCACGTTGCTTGTGGCAGTAGTATTAAGTGCTCAGTCTACAGATAAGAAAGTTAATGAACTAACTGAGGAATTATATAAAGTCGCAGATACTCCAGAAAAAATGAAAGAACTCGGCGTTTCCAAAATTTATGAATACATAAAACAATTAGGTCTTTCAAACCAAAAATCTAAAAATATTTACCTCTTATCAAAATTAATAATCGAAGAATTTAATGGTCAAGTTCCCAATTCATTCGAGGAGCTTGAATCACTACCTGGAGTTGGTCATAAAACAGCTTCAGTTATAATGTCACAAGTATTTAACATACCATCTTTCCCTGTTGATACACACATACATCGTTTATCACAAAGATGGGGGCTCACAAATGGAGATAATGTAAGGCAGACCGAAAAAGATCTTAAAAATATTTTTCCAATCTCAGAATGGAACACTTTACATTTGCAAATAATTTTCTATGGAAGGGAACATTGTACGGCAAGAGGTTGTGATGGTACAAAATGCTTAATGTGTAGAACTCTATATCCCAAGAGGAAAAAGAAATTTATATGTAAAAAGCCTTAAAAACCTAATATAATAATAAAATCAAATAATTAATCATGAAAATTGCGATTACTGGAGCTTCAGGTAAAACAGGATATAGAATAACCGAAGAAGCAGTGAAGAAAGGAATAAAAGTAAAGCAGATAGTTAGGAAAAATTCAAAGCTTCCAGAGAATATTAAAAATAGCGAAACCTTTAGAATCTCATTAAATAACCAAGGTGCATTAGATAAGGCTTTAGAAAATGTGGATGCATTAATAATTGCAACTGGAGCAAGACCTTCATTAGATTTAACTGGACCTGCAAAAGTAGATGCACTTGGAGTATATAGACAATTACAAAGTTGTAAAAGAGTGGGAATAAAGAGAGTTATCTTAGTTAGTTCTTTATGTACTGGTAAAATCCTTCACCCATTAAACTTATTTGGTTTAATTCTAATCTGGAAAAAAATTGGTGAGAACTTTCTAAAAAATCAAAATTTTGATTGGACTATAATAAGACCTGGAGGATTAAAAGAAATTGAAAAAATAAAAGATGAGAACATAGAATATACAAAAGAAGATACACAATTTAAAGGTTCTATTCCAAGAAGACTTGTAGCGAAATGTTGTATAGATTCCTTAAGTAATACACAGTCTTTTAATAAAATAATAGAAGTAACAAGTTCCAGTCAGAATAAAAGAGTATCTTTTGAAAAGGCTATGCAAAATATTTAAAAGATGCAAAAATAAATAAAAACCATGAAAATAAACCCAAATATAGATGCATTACAGTTGATGCTTACTGATTTAAGAACAAGAAATGAACCTATCAGGCATAAAGCAGCATTTAAAGGATGTCAGCCTGAATTTCAAATTCTTGTTTCAAGATTAATAAAGCAATTAGAAGATGAATTAAATTCTGAAAAAATTTTAAATCGAGACGATTAAGCTACATATGTTTATTTAAAAGACTTTAAATAATCATATTTAGCTTGCTTTGAGAGTTCGTCATAACCTCCAAAAAATACATCATCTAAAAATATTTGAGGAAAAGTATTGTGGTTACTTAGGGAATTTACCTTTTGAAAATCCTTGTCATTCTCGATTAAAATCGAATCATATGGAACAGATAAAGAATCAAGCAACCTAATGCTTCTCTTTGACCAAGGACAATTTTTAAGGATATATGCTTTTACTCGTGATTGATTTTCGTTTAAATTTCTTTTTGAGATACTAATAGTCTTATTTTCAAAAGATACTAATAAGATATCAGTTCCTTTCTTAACAATCGAACCTTCTTCTAAATGCCCCCCAAAAACATTACATCCCTCATCTGCGAAGCTTAAATGAATATGCGCATCGCCATTATTAAAATTTCCATTAAGGGATACTATTTCTAAGTTACCTTCAAATTTACTAATTTCTTGGCTGCCAGGACACTGAATACAAGCCTTACTAAGATTACCTACTACACCTGAAACATAACCATATAGATTATTTGAGAAAGAAAATTCTTTAATACTAATAAGCAAATCAGAATCTGGGGATAGCTTTAAGCTATGAGGTTGCATTTAGGTATCAATAATATTTTATTAATATAAAATAAAATGATTCTTAGATAGAAGAAGTGTTTATAATCTTTAGAATTTTATTAAAACTTAAAACACAATATAAGTGTAAAATGAAATTTATTTATAAAAAATATTTTGTTAAAAAAAAATAAAAATATTAAACAATTAATAGCAAATATTCCAAATATATTAACGATATCACGATTATTTCTTACATTTCCACTAATAATATTTCTAGAAATAAACAAACCCAATTTTGTTTTTGCTTTAATTATTCTTGGAGGCATAACTGATTATTTTGATGGATATCTTGCAAGAAAATTTAATCTTGCAACGAAGTTTGGAGCTATTATTGACCCATTATCAGACAAAATATTTTTGTTAATACCTTTATTGTGGCTAAGTAAAATGAGAAAAATCCCTTTTTGGTCATTAGCAATAATATTATTTAGAGAATTAATAATATCTGCATTAAGAACTACTAAGAAAGATGGATTACCTGCCTCTAAACTTGGGAAATATAAAACCTTCTCCTTTTTTATTGCATTAGTTATATTTTTCCAACCATTTTCAATAGATTTATTCTCTAGTTTAGGAATAACATTTTATTGGCTGGGATTTATATTGACACTTATAACTTTTATAGATTATTTACGAATTAAAAAGAACACTATCTGAAGTTCTATCAAATTCAATATCCTTTTTAAATTGGTAATCTTTGATAAAGCTGTCTTTCAAACCGCTAAGTAAATCAAATTTTGGTTTCCAATTTAAATCGTTTTTAATTTTTGAAATATCAGTTTGATAGTGATTTAATCTTATTGGGAATCCTTTTCTTGATTTAGGATCTAATTTTTCAAAATCAAATTTAATTAGAGAAATTTCGTTTATATTTAAACCACAAGCTTCTGCACACATATATATTAAACCTTTAATAGTTACTCCTTTTTCTCCAGAACAGTTATAGACACTATTTTTAGATTTTTCAAAATCCAAACACTTTATCATTACATCACTTAAATCAGAAACATGACCTAACTGAGTAATCAAGGAACCATCAGCAGGAATTGGGATTGATTTAAGATGAAATAGTCTCTCAAAAAACCAATTTTCAATTTTATTATAATTTCCAGGTCCATAAATATAAGTAGGTCTAAAACTTGTAAAAGGTATTTTTTTCTCAACTAACCAATTTTCAGTTTCAAATTTTCCTTTGTGTCTACTATTAGTATCAAGCGGAGACTCCTCGGATAAAGGTAATTCAATATTATCTTTATAAACTCCAGCTGAACTAACATAGATATATCTATGGAAAGAATCATCTAAATTCTCGATAAGAATTTTAGTTTGCTCTACTTCACGACCAGAGATATCGAAAATTACATCATATTTTTTGTTTTTTAGTTTATTAATACATTCGATATCATTCCTATCACCTTTTATTAAATTTGTATTATCAGGATTAGATTTATTACCCCTTGTAAAGATATCAATATCATGATTTTGATTTAGCAGCTTACTCACCAAAGACTTGCCAACAAATCTTGTTCCACCCATTACAAGAATTTTCATATTCCAAAAATATTAAACATAAGTAGTAACCTAAGTTAGAACTACATAATGAATATTACTACTAAGAAGTAATTAATGAAAAGGATAAATCCATGAAACTAATTCCAGCAATAGATTTAATGAACGGTAAATGTGTAAGACTTTTTAAAGGTGACTTTAATAAGAGAAAAGACTTCTCCAGAGAACCTTATGAGCAAGCAAAATACTGGGAGAATGAGGGCGCAAAATGTATTCATATCGTTGATTTGGATGCTGCCAAAACCGGTATTCCAACAAATGATCAATCAATTCAAAAGATTGTCAAATCAGTCGATATTCCTATTCAAATTGGAGGAGGTATAAGATCAGTAGAGAGGATTGAACAATTATTTTCTTATGGAGTGGATAAGGTTATAATGGGAACCTCAGCAATAGAAAATAAAGAATTAGTTAAAAGTTTATCAACCAAATTCCCAAGTAAAATTATTATTGGAATTGATGCAAAGGATGGGAAAGTAAGTACAAGAGGTTGGCTAAAACAATCAGATGTATTAGCTACAGAATTAGTAAAGGAATTTTCCACTTATAAAATTTCTAGTTTTATTGTCACGGATATTAATACCGATGGAACGCTAGAAGGGACTAATGGTTTTAGGTTTTAAATTAGTTGCGACTAAGGGTACTGCTAAATATTTATTTAATTTAGGAATTGAAGTTGATGAAGTTTTAAAAGTACATGAAGGAAGGCCTAATATTGAAGATTCAATTCGTTCTGGTCTTATCCAATTAGTTATTAATACTCCAGTTGGATCACAAGCTCTCCATGATGATGCTTATCTCAGAAGAGCATCCTTAGAATATAATATTCCTACTTTCACTACTATTCCTGGAGCAAAAGCAGCCTTGCAGGCAATTAAATCATTACGGCTAAATAAAATTGATACTTTATCACTTCAGGAAATTCATAACTAATAGAATCTATTCATAATTTTTAAGATTCTCTCTTAATTATTTTGTTAGGGAGTTTCTACCAATGGATAACAATTTAAATGTGTCTTCATGAATTTTTAGCTGTGTTTCAGCTATTTATAACCCTTTAATTAATTCTTTTGTTTCACTAGTTAAATCATTAAGATTATATTTCCCTTACTCAAAAGTTAGGACTGGATTTTTATTTTCAATGTTTTTTTCAATCATTATTTTTTATTAAATTAAATACAATCAAGTAACCTTTATCAACTGTTTTTCACATAATTCTTTATAAATTCCATCTTTCTTGAACAAATCTATATGTTTCCCACTATCTACAATTTTACCTTTATCAAAAACAACTATTTTATCTGCTCCTTGGGTAGTGGATAATCTGTGAGCGACAATTATAACTGTCCTGTTATTCATTGCTTGATTTAGGCCTTTTTGAACTTCTGCTTCTGAATCTGAATCTAATGCACTAGTAGCCTCATCTAATAAAAGTATTGATGGATTACCTAATATCGCGCGAGCTATTGCTAATCTTTGAATCTGACCTCCTGAAAAGTTAGATCCTCTTTCGGTTATGTTTGTTTCGTATTTATTAGGGAGTTTAAGAATAAATTCATGAGCATTTGCAATCTTGGCAGACTTAATTACATCGTCTTCACTAAAGACCCTTCCCATTTTTATTACGTCAATTATTCTTCCAGAAAATAAAAAAGGTTGTTGTTGTACTAAGGCAATATTTGATCTAATATCTATTGAGCTTATAGATCTTATATTTTTGTCATCTATATATATGTCCCCTATTTTAGGGCTTATGAATTTTAATATTAAAGACATCATTGTGCTTTTCCCAGCTCCTGATGATCCTACAAATGCAATTACCTGTCCTTTTGAAATTTTTAAAGTGATATCTTTTAAAACTTCATTATCCTTTTTATATTCAAAACTGACATGATTGAACTCTATCTTCCCATTTATTTTTGCTATTTTTTCTAAATTTCGTTCGTCTTTTTCTATGGGTTGCATATTTATTTTTTTTAATCTTTTTAATGAAGCCTCTGCTTGCTTATATTCATTAAAGTTTGTACTGATATGACTAATTGGGTCTATAAGCATTAATATTGCAGCAAAAAAACTGCTAAATTCTTCGCTATTTAAAAGACCTAGGTTAATTCTTAATGCTCCTAAACCTAATATTGCCAATATTCCAAAAGCTTCAATAAAACCTACTATTGGATGTTGGATAGCAAGTAATTTAAGTGTATTATATTTTGCTTGTTTATTACTTCTCAATCTTGTATTGAATCTACCTTTAATCCAATTTTCTGCTGCAAATGATCTTATTGTCGAAATTCCATTTATAGATTCTCCTATTAAACCGGCTAAATCACTTGTTGATTCTTGACTTTTTTCAGATGCTATTAAAACTCTTTTTCCAAAGTTATTTACTGATAAAATAATTATTGGAGCTAAAATAAATGTTGATATCGTCAACGACCAATCTAAATAAAACATGTAGATAATTACTGCTAATAATTGCAACACGCATGGTAATGTATCTTGAAATGTTTTATAAATCACTTCACTGACTCTGTCCGCATCCTCGGTAAGCCTATAAGTAATATCCCCTGCAGAAATCTTGTTGATAAAATTCATTTTTATTTTGTGAATTTTACTAAATAAACTTTGTCTCATTACTTCACTTATTTCTAATGAAGGCTTGGCAATATAAACATCTTGCCCATATTGAGCAGTTTTTTGAATTAAAAATACAACAAGAGAATTTATTATGATATTAGTTACTGTTGAAATTTCTCCAGATCCAATAGCGGGTATTAATTTTCCAGCTAAAAAAGCTAATATTGGCCAACATGCTACATAAATTATCATGCATATAAAACCTTTAATAAATCTATTAACATATGGAGTGATTGATGGAATTAATTGCAAGATATTATTTTTGATTACTTCTTTTACTTTATCAATAGCTGTGGATTTATAAAACAATGAAATTAAATCAATTTTTAAAATGGCATAACGTCGTTTCTTCTGGTGGTGAGGCAAAAATTCTCATAAATTCTGGTCAGATAAAAGTAAATGGAGAAATAGAAAAAAAAAGAGGAAGAAAATTAGTTAAAGGAGATAAAGTTATGTTTCTAAAAAGTGAATTAATTTTTGAATGATTAGCCTAAAAACCCAGGTCTATATTAGTATATTTTTCATGGACAACATATTTTGAGAAAATCTGTAATCGCTGGTAATTGGAAGATGCACATGACTTGTGCTGATACAAAAAAATATTTGGAAGAATTTCTTCCTCTTATTGAAGAAATTCCTAATGACAGAAAAATAGTAATTGCTCCTCCCTTTACAGCTATTTCTACTTTTTCGAATTATACAAACTTTGATTATTTAAATATTGCGAGTCAAAATATCCATTGGGAAGATAAAGGTGCTTTTACTGCAGAAATCTCTCCCAATATGCTTATTGAACACAAAGTAAAATATGCGATTGTTGGTCATAGTGAACCTCGGAAATACTTTAGTGAAAGTGATGAACAAATTAATAAAAGAGCTGTCTTTGCTCAATCAAGTGGACTAACTCCAATAGTTTGTGTCGGTGAAACTCTTGAACAAAGAGAAAGAGGTGAAGCCGATAGGGTCATCACCAGACAAGTTGAGCAGGGATTAGAGAATACTGATCCATCTAATCTCATAGTTGCTTATGAACCTATATGGGCAATTGGTACAGGTAAAACTTGTGAAGCAAGTGACGCAAACAAGATCTGTGCTTTGATAAGGAGGTTGATTGGTTTTAGTGACGTAATCATCCAATACGGAGGTTCTGTTAAACCTAATAATATTGATGAGATAATGTCAATGAGTGATATTGACGGTGTCTTAGTAGGCGGTTCTTCTTTAGATCCTATAAGTTTTTCAAGAATTGCAAATTTCGAATAATAATTTTCCTTGGCCTGATGATTGGGGTTGCAAAACCTCAATCATGGGGATTATTAATTTAACTCCTGATTCATTTAGTGATGGAGGTGATTTTTGTTCGATAGAAAAAGTTTTAAATCAAGTAAATCATTTTGTTTGTAATGGGGTAGATGTAATTGATCTTGGTGCTCAAAGTACTAGACCCGGGGCGATTGAAATCGGAGCGAAAAATGAATCAAAAAGATTAATACCATATTTAAAAAAAATTAGAAGTGAATATCCCAATATTCTTATTTCTATTGATACCTTTAATTCTGAGGTTGCTCATGAAGCTCTCTCAAATGGTGCTAATTGGATTAATGATGTCACTGGAGGCAGAAGGGATGAGGAGATTTTAGATGTTGTCTCAGAATTTAAATGTCCTTTCGTTATTACCCATAGTCGTGGTAGTAGCATAAATATGAATAATTTGACAAAATATGATGATTTTTTAGTTGATATTATTCATTCTCTTGAGAGTTTGACAAAAAAAGCTCTAAACAAAAATGTTAATAAAGATAAAATAATTTGGGATCCAGGTATTGGATTTTCAAAAGATACTAAACAGAACATAGAAATTCTTAGAAACATGCATTACTTTAAAAATTATGGATTTCCACTCTTAATTGGGGCCTCAAGAAAAAGATTTATTGGAGAAATCTTAAATGAACCTAATCCCAAAGAAAGAGATATTGGAACACTTGCTATTAGTTGTCTTTGTTCTCAACAAAATATTCACTTAGTAAGAGTTCATAATGTAAATATCAATCATCAAGTTTTAAAAGTTGCAGATTACATTTTTAGATAAAGAAATTGTTTTTTACTATTTAACTCCCTCAATTTTATCCTCCACCTCTTGATAAAGTTCTTTAAGTTGCTCTATATTTTCATCGGATGTTTCCCAATAACCTCTCCCATTTACTTCGAGTAATGTTCCTACTATTCTTCTGAAACTATTAGGATTTAAATCCATAAGCCTTTTCCTCATTTCTTCATCATTAATGAATGTTTCATTAGTTTCTTCATAAACAAAGTTATCTACTTGGCCACTTGTTGCACTCCATCCAAGTGTGTAGTTAAGTCTATTAGATAGTTCTCTAACTCCTTCATATCCTGACTTAAGCATTCCTTCGTACCATTTTGGATTCAAAAGCTTGGTTCTAGAATCTAGTCTAATTGTTTCACCTAAAGTCCTGACTTGAGCATTAGATGTAGTTGTGTCTGCAATGTAACTACTTGGTTCTTTCCCATCATCCCTTAATGTTTTTATTAATTTAGTTGGATCGGAATCAAAATAATGGCTGACGTCAGTTAGAGAGATTTCAGAAGAGTCAAGGTTTTGAAATGTTACATCAGCAGTTTTCATGACAGACTCGAATACATCCCTTTTTTGATTCATCTCTCCTGGATTATCAGCATTAAAAGCATAAGTTTTTCTTGATAAGTACATTTCTTGCAATTCATTTTCTTCCTCCCAGGTTGAATTTTCAACAGCTAAATTGACATTTGAACTATAGCTTCCACTAGCATTTGAAAATACTCTTGCTGAAGCCTCCCTTATTGAGCTACCGTCTTTCTCAGATTGTTCTAATGAATGTTTTCTTACAAAATTGGACTCTAATGGTTCATCTGCTTCTGCAGCTAATTTTACGGCTTGATCAATAAGAGCCATTTGGTTTATAAATAAATCCCTAAAAACCCCAGAGCAATTTACAATCACATCAATTCTTGGTCTACCAAGTTCCTTTAACGGTATAAGTTCTAATTTATTTATTCGACCAACAG
>QBZF01000004.1 GCA_003282425.1 Prochlorococcus sp. AG-335-A05
ATATCAAAAAAAAATATAATTTTAAAAATGATTTAAAACCGCAAGAATCTTATTATTCGTTCCTCATCAATTTTTTGCTAATATCTCATATATTATGATCTAAATATGAAATTAACTGCGCATTAATTTTCAATAACTTGGTTTAGAAAACTTTTTAAATTTGATCAGAAAATCAAAGAAACTTTTAATTGGAATCTTAGAAATCAAGATTGATTAAATTTTATTTATCCAAAATCTGGTTGCAAAGTTGATAGATTAGGCATCTTAAAATTATAAAATTTTCTATTAATTAAATCTTCAACTTAATAAATTAAAGACAGTTTAAATATACAAAGTATACAATACAAAACTTTACTTTTAAAAAATTTCATTTCAGATAATTCTATATAATTAAGTTAAAATATAATTATTCCCGAGAAAAAATAATAATGTCAAATAGTTGTATTGTCCCTTTAATTTTATGCGGAGGATCTGGTTCTCGCCTTTGGCCCTTATCAAGAGAAAGTTATCCAAAGCAGTTTTTATCTATAAAAAAAGAAGAAAAATTTAGTCTTTTACAACAGACAATCATTAGAATATCAACTTTAAAAAATCTAAAGAAGCCAATATTAATTTGTAATGAAGAACATCGTTTTATTGTAGCTGAACAAATGAGAGAACTAAATATTGAGGAATTTATAATTATACTTGAGCCTTTTGGAAGAAACACCGCACCAGCAATTACTTTAGCAGCATTGAAATCTCTTGAACTTTATGAGGATCCAACTTTATTAGTTCTATCTTCAGATCATGAAATTAAAAAAAAGGAAGAATTTTTAAAAGTTATTAATGTGGGTTTAAGATTTGCAGAGATGAATAAATTAGTAACCTTTGGAGTTGTCCCAAGATCTCCCGAAGTAGGATATGGATATATAAAGTCTATTAAACCTTTTAGCTCTAAATTAGAAGGCTATAAAATCGAAAGTTTTATTGAAAAACCAGATAAAAAAACGGCGCAAAAACTAATTAAAGATAATAGATACACTTGGAATAGTGGAATTTTTATGTTTAAGTCCAAAGAGATAATTAAAGAATTAGATAAATTTTCACCAGAGATTTTAATTTGTTGCAAAAATGCACTTGATAAAAGTAAAGTTGATCTTGATTTTCAGAGGTTAGACAAAGATTCTTTCAAAAAATGTGATAATTTATCAATTGACATTGCTGTAATGGAAAAGACAATAAGAGGGATGGTGATCCCTTTAGATGTGGGATGGAGCGATATAGGTAGTTGGGAAGTTGTATGGGAGACATCTAACAAAGATCAAGATGGAAATTATACCGAAGGTAAAGTTGTATTAGAAAATACTAAAAACTCTTATTTAAGAAGTGAAAATAGACTAATAGTAGGTATTGATTTAAAAAATCTTATAGTAGTAGAAACTAGGGATGCAATTTTAATCTCTGAAAAAAATTCATCTCAAAAAGTAAAAAATATAGTTAATCATTTAAAGAAAAATAATATGCCCGAAGGGATAACACATTCAAAGGTTTACAGGCCATGGGGACATTATCTTTCGGTAGTAGAAGCAAATAGATGGCAATTAAAATTAATAACGGTTAAGCCAGAAGCGAAATTATCTCTTCAAATGCATCATCACAGATCAGAACATTGGGTAGTGGTGAGTGGCACTGCAAAAGTAGAAGTCGACAGCACATTGAAAATATTATCGGAGAATCAAAGCATATATATACCCTTAGGCTCAAAACATAGGTTAAGTAATCCTGGGAAAATACCTCTCACACTTATAGAAGTTCAAAGTGGTTCATATGTAGGAGAGGATGATATTGTAAGATTTGAAGATTTCTATGGAAGGACTGAATAACTATTTTTTTGACCTTAGAATCTTATGGCAAATACCATCTTTATTTACAATCATTTAAAGAATATTTGTTAAATCTTAATCCATGATTAAAACTAAAATAAAAAATATTTGTTGTATCGGAGCAGGATATGTAGGAGGTCCAACTATGTCTGTAATAGCAGATAAGTGTCCTGACATTAATGTAAATGTTGTTGATAAAAATTCTGAAAGAATTGCATTATGGAATAATTCAAATTTAGATTTACTTCCTATTTACGAGCCTGGTTTAGATAAGATTATTGCAAGATGCAGGGGGAAAAATTTAACATTTTCTACAAAAATAAAAGAGAAAATTTCCTCTGCTGATATGGTATTTATTTCTGTAAATACTCCAACAAAAACAAAAGGTATTGGCGCGGGGCAAGCAAGCGACCTTAAATGGGTGGAAGCTTGCGCAAGAGATGTAGCAAAGTTTTCATTGGGTCATACAATAGTTGTAGAAAAAAGTACTCTTCCAGTTAAAACCGCTGAGGTAATTAAAAAAATATTAGAATCTTCACAGATTACAAATAATTCTCAAAAAGAAAAATCATTTGACGTTTTATCTAATCCAGAATTTCTAGCTGAAGGGACAGCTATAAAAGACTTAGAAAAACCTGATAGAGTTTTAATTGGTGGAGAAAAAAATGGTGCAATACTTGCTTTACATAATATTTATAGTAACTGGGTCCCAAATGAAAAAATTTTACATACTAATATTTGGAGTAGTGAATTAGCGAAACTTACATCAAATGCTTTTTTAGCGCAGAGAATAAGTTCCATAAATTCTATTGGTGCAATTTGTGAAGCTACAGGTGCTGATGTTAGAGAAGTTGCTAGAGCCATAGGTTCTGATAGTAGAATTGGATCTAAATTTTTAGATGCTGGACCAGGCTTTGGAGGTAGTTGTTTTAAAAAAGATATTTTAAATCTTGTATATTTATCAAAATATTTTGGTCTAAATGAAGTTGCATCTTTTTGGGAGGGAGTAGTTAAATTAAATAATTGGCATCAAAAAAGGATCTCAACATTAGTTGTAGAAAAACTATTTGGGTCTGTTAGTAACAAAAAAATTGGTATTTTAGGATTCTCTTTTAAAGCAAACACAAATGATACAAGAGAATCTGCTGCTATAAGTATTTGTAAAGATTTAATAGAAGAAGGAGCAATCCTAAACATACATGATCCAAAAGTTGAAGAAAATCAAATTTCAAGAGATTTAGGAGTTAATTCAACAAATTCAAATAGAGAAAATAGGGTTAATAATCAAATGCGAAATTCAGGGCATTGGGTTTTTGCCTCCAATATAAATGAAATCTTTCCTGATGCAGATGCAATATTGATCCTTACAGAATGGGAAGAATACACAAATATAGATTGGAAGAGGATTTCAATAAAAATGAGAAGACCTGCATGGATTTTTGATGCGAGATCAATACTAGATCCCAAAAAACTTAAAAATACAAATTTAAATTTATGGAGAATAGGAGATGGTTTTAATACATAAAAAAATATGCACAAAATAAGTTAGATTAATAAATAATCCATTTATCAATAGAAAGAAATTAAATAATAATGAAAAAAGCTCTTATTACAGGTATTACTGGTCAAGATGGTAGTTATCTAGCTGAATTTCTATTAGAAAAAGATTATGAGGTTCATGGAATCAAAAGAAGATCAAGCAGTTTTAATACTTCAAGAATTGATCATTTATATCAAGACCCCCATATTAAAGATCCTAAATTTTTTCTTCACTATGGAGATCTCACTGATAGTACAAATTTAATTAATATTATCCAGAAAGTTAAACCTGATGAGATTTATAATTTAGGTGCTCAGAGCCATGTTGCCGTAAGTTTTGAAACCCCAGAATATACTGCTAATAGTGATGCATTAGGAACCTTAAGGATTCTAGAAGCAGTGAGAATATTAGAATTAAAGGGAAAAACAAAAATATATCAAGCAAGTACCAGCGAATTATATGGATTAATTCAAGAAACACCACAAAATGAAAAAACTCCTTTTTATCCTAGAAGTCCTTATGGTGTTGCTAAGCTTTATGCGTATTGGATAACTGTTAACTACCGAGAAGCCTATGGCATATTTGCATGTAATGGAATACTTTTTAATCATGAAAGTCCAAGAAGAGGAGAAACATTTGTCACTAGAAAAATCACAAGAGGATTAGCGAGGATAAATGAAGGATTAGATTCTTGTCTATTTATGGGTAATCTTGATTCAAAAAGAGATTGGGGGCATGCTAAAGATTATGTTCAGATGCAATGGCTAATGTTGCAACAAGATACTCCAGAGGATTATGTCATTGCTACAGGAAGAACTGAAACAGTTAGACATTTTATTGAATTAACAGCTTTAGCTCTTGGTTGGAATAATCAAGGAAAAACAGATCCTATCATTTGGGAAGGCGAAAGAGAAAAAGAGATCGGGAGAAGAGGAGATACAGGAGAAGTAGTTATTAAAATTGATAAAAGATACTATCGACCAACTGAAGTAGATTTGTTAATAGGAGATTCAACGAAGGCTTTCAATAAATTGCAGTGGAAGCCTAAAATCTCGCTTGAAGAAATGATTTTTGAAATGGTTAATAATGATACTGAAATAGCTAAGAAAGAATCCATTCTCAAAAAAAAAGGTTTTGAAATTGACAATTCAAGCGAACTGCCAAGATACGATTAACTAATTTATGAAAAAGATATCGTTAGAAGATACTATTTTAGTTGCTGGAGCTAGAGGAATGGCAGGAAGTGCTATTTATAAAAATCTTATTAATTCAGGTTACGGGAACCAAAAATATGGAGGGAAAATTTTTACACCTAGTAGTACTTCATTAAATTATCTTAATAGCATTTTGGTTGAGGATTGGTTTAAAGAAAATAAACCTTCAGTTGTTATAGTTGCGGCCGCAAAAGTTGGAGGCATTCTTGCAAATGCGACTCAACAGGCAGACTTTTTATTGCAGAATATAAAAATTCAGACAAATATTATTGAAACTGCATGGAAAAATAAAGTTAAAAGATTACTTTTTTTAGGTAGTAGTTGCATCTATCCAAAATTTTGCCAACAACCAATTAAAGAAGAATATTTACTAAATGGAGTACTTGAGAAAACAAATGAAGGTTACGCTATTGCAAAAATTGCAGGTTTAAAACTTTGTGAAAATTTAAGAAATCAATATGGATTCGATACTCTATCATTAATGCCTACAAATTTATATGGCCCAGGAGACAATTACCATCCTAAGAATAGTCATGTTATTGCAGCACTTATAAGAAAATTCCATAATGCTATATTAAATAAAGAAAAAACCGTTACATGTTGGGGTTCAGGTTTACCTAAAAGAGAGTTTTTACATGCTGAAGATCTTGGATCTGCCGTAGTATTTTGTTTAGAGAACTGGGATCCATCTTCAAATAATGCACCTTTGGACTCTGATGGTCATGTTTTAAATCATTTAAATGTTGGAACTGGTAAGGATATAACTATTAAAGAATTATCTTTGATTATTGCAAATATAACAGGTTTCAAAGGTGATATTATTTGGGATAAAAGCAAACCAGATGGAACACCTAGAAAGCTTCTTGATATTAGTAAGATAAAAAGTTTAGGTTGGAAACCCAAAGTTTTACTAGAGAAAGGTCTCTCAGAAACGATAATTAAATATATGGAAGAGAATTAAAAAAACTAACAAAAATTTTTAATATTCGAATGCCATTTCCAACCATCACTACACATATCACTAATTTTCCTTTTTGGTTCCCAATTTAGAGTTTTTTTAGCCAATTCATTATCCGCAACTATCCTATCTACATCCCCCTCCCTGCGATTTACAAAATCATAAGGCACTTCTACATTATTTATTTTTTGAAAAGTTTTAACCAATTCTAAAACACTTGTTGGTTTTCCAGTACCCAAATTAAGATTTAAAAATTTCGAATTCTTCATGTTTAAGAAGTATTCTAATGCCATGATATGTCCATCAGCAAGATCCATAATATGAATAAAGTCTCTTATGCAGGTCCCATCATTAGTATTCCAATCATTACCAAATATTTTTAATTTTTTTATTTCTCTTGATGCCACTTTGTTAATTAATGGGAATACATTATTGGGCATTCCTTTAGGATTTTCGCCAATCAATCCACTACTATGAGCTCCTATTGGATTAAAATATCTAAGATTTGCTATCTGCCATTTTTGCTTATCACTCTCAAAAAGATTTTGCAACATAAATTCAATAGTTGCCTTGGTAAATCCATAAGGATTAATAGGATTAATATTTGAAATTTCATTAATTAACAGATTTTGATTTTTACCATATATTGTGGCGCTACTACTAAATATCAAACAGTGGCAATTAAACTTGTCCATAGCTTCCAATAATCTAATTGCCCCAATCAAATTACAATTCCAATAATTTAATGGAAAATTTACCGATTCTTTAACTGATTTTAAACCAGCTAAATGAATTACTCCTTCGATTAGCTTATTTTCTTTTTTTGCATCCAAAAATATCTTTTCTAAAAAATGAGAATTTCTGATATCACCCTCATATAAATGGAGATTTTTTTTAAATAAAGGATTAATAGAGTTAATTAGTTCTATCATTCTCAAATAAAATGACTTGGAACTATTTAAAAAAGAATCGATAATTACTACATCATAATTTTTCTCTAGTAATGAAATGGTCACATGACTACCAATAAAACCAACTCCCCCTGTAATAAGAATTTTTTTCATAAATAATATTGAAACCTATTTCATTTATAGTTTTCAGAATAATATTTACTATACCAATCAGCAAAAATCTTAATCCCTTTTTCAAAGGAGGTTTTAGGTTTAAAACCTATCCACTCATCTAAAGAAGTTATATTTGCATATGTTTCTTTTACGTCTACTTTAAGCATTGGCTTGAAAACTTTTATTGCCTTTTTATCAAGGTGATACTCTAATAAATCTATAAATTTCAATAGTTTAACTGGACTGCTATTACCAATATTAAATATTCTATGCGGAGCAAAAGAAGTAGCAACTGAAGGATTACAAGTATCAAATAATGGATTAATAGTGGCAGGTTTAAAGCAACATTTAAAAATTGCTTGAACAATATCTTTAATAAAAGTGAAATCCCTTTGCATCTCACCGTAATTAAATACTTCAATTGGTTCTTCTTGGAGTATAGATTTCGCAAAAATCATTGGTGCCATGTCGGGCCTGCCCCATGGCCCATAAACCGTAAAAAAACGCAATCCTGTTGCTGGCAAATTATGGATATGACTATAAGCATGAGCCATTAACTCATTAGATTTTTTTGTCGCCGCATAAAGGCTTACAGGATGATCAACACTTTGTTCCTCTGAAAATGGCAAATTTGTATTTCCTCCATAAACAGAACTGCTTGAAGCATAAACCAAATGATTGACATTATTTTTTGCACAATTTTCAAGGATGTTTGAGAATCCAACCAAATTACTTTCAATATATTTCTTTGGGAATTTGAGTGAATAACGTACACCAGCTTGTGCAGCTAAATTGACAACTATTGAAGGTTTAAATTTTTTAAATAGTTTACTTAATTGGTTATCATCTGCTATGTTGCAATTAAAGAACTTCCATTTATTTTTTTTTAAAAAAGAACTTTCTTCTATATTTTGAATTCTTTTTTCTTTTAAATTAACATCATAATAAGAATTTAAATTATCTATTCCAACAACAACAAAACCATTTTTTAGTAATTCAAGAGATAAAGCTGCTCCAATAAATCCAGCAGCACCTGTCACAAAAATTAAATCATTATTTTTTGACATCCGTAAATAAATAATTAGTAAATAACTTTTGCAAAAATATAAGGAAATTTTAAATAAAATATGTTTACATTTTATATCCTTAAAAGTCTTAAAAAGCTATCTGACATAAATATTTCATAAGGATCGAGTCCCCTTTTTATTTCAATCCAATCGTCAAGCATTTGATAAGATTCTCTAAATATTTCAGGAGATTGCCTAGAGTCTTTTGCTAAATATATTCTTCCTCCTTCTGAAACTATTTCTTTATCTAATTTTGAAAGTTCTTGATTTAGATTTTTAATATTGGATGGAATATCAATTGCCAAAGTCCATCCAGCAATAGGGAATGATAAGTAGCCAGGATTATTTTTACCGAATCTTTTTAACACTGTTAGGAATGATGGAGCAGATATTTTTCTTAACTTTTCTAGAGTTTTACTTATAAGATAGGATGCCTTATCTGGGACAACAAATTGATATTGTATAAAACCTTCTGAACCATATATTCTGTTCCAATTATTAATTCCATCTAGTGGATAAAAAAATT
The DNA here is from genome assembly GCA_003282425.1 of Prochlorococcus sp. AG-335-A05. Classification (GTDB taxonomy): domain Bacteria; phylum Cyanobacteriota; class Cyanobacteriia; order PCC-6307; family Cyanobiaceae; genus Prochlorococcus_A. The sequence goes on from QBZF01000004.1 coordinate 8,235, forward strand.
GTCCAATACTTTGTATTTCTCCATACCTTAACTTTGGATGCTTTCTGAACCATGCCTCATTAAATGTTTTTACTGTAAATTTATTGAGAAGTCCTGATGGGAAAAATTTAGGAGCGGTCGCTAAGGCTTTGATGCTATAGTCTAATGGTTTTTCTGCTAGATCTTTGGTCAATTGACTTTTATCAAGATGCTCTCCGCAAGATAATACCCCTCTAAAATTCTTATTGAGACTATCCACCCATGCTACGCTGTATTTATATTTTTTGTCTGCTTTAACCATAGCGTTCATTAAGGAATCAATATCAAGAAATCTTTTAGTATCAACTTTGATGTAAGAACTTGAGATTGGGATAACCGAAAAAGTAGCTTCCAAAATTATGCCAGTTAAACCCATACCGCCAACTGTAGCCCAGAATTTTTTTACGTTGTGGGGATTTAAATCATCAAAAGGTCTTAATTTATGAATCTCACCAGTGCCGTCCATCAATATGATTTGCTTTAAGTTTTGTCCAAAACTACCATTTATATGGTGATTTTTTCCATGAACATCTGAAGCGACAGCACCTCCAACCGTTACAAAGCGAGTTCCTGGTGAAACTGGCAGAAAATATCCTTTTGGGACAATAAAACTTAGTAATTCATCGAACGAAATCCCAGCTTCTGCAGTTACTACATGATTATCTGTATCTAATTGAAATGAATTAAAGTTACTTAAACTAACTACACTTTTTTTATCAAGTTGAGCAGAATCTCCGTAAGATCTTCCCAACCCTCTTGCTATCAAAGATTTATAATCAGCATTTCTTACGATTTTTTTTAATTTTTCTTCATTCAAAGGAGTAAAAACAGTACAATCAGCAAATTTATTTCTACCCCATCCATAAATTTTTTTCGAATCAATCATCTTTTAAAAACTATAATCTGGAAACTAGAAAATTTGGCATTAATCTTATTAAAAACATAATAGGTCTCCAATGCCATGGTAGATATTCAACTCCCCTTTTAGAATTATTTTTTAATAAGATCCTAGCAACATCTGCAGTTTTAATACAAAGAAAATTTGGGACCTTGCCAAATGTCATCGGTGTTGCCATATAACCTGCTTTTATAATACGGACACAAAAAGGCTTCCCATAACAACTAGACATTAAACCTTCACACATATTTTGAAGACCTGCTTTTGCAGAACCATAATAATAGTTAGAAGGTCTTCCTCTATCGGCGGCGACAGATGTAAATACCCATAAACGAGAACATTTTGCAATTCTCTTTGGAGTTGCAATTGCGTTTATCCATGGAACAATTCCAAAATAATTGCAATTTATTATATTCTTTGCTTCATTAAAATCAACCCTTGCAACTCCATTATTTCCTAAATATCCAACTGTTACTAAGTAAAGATCAAAATCCTCAACTTTATAAAAATTTTTTTCATTTTCTTCATTTTGGCAATTTAAATTAATTGTTTTTTCTATAATTTGAACTTTATTATTCTTTTTCAAATTTTTAGCGAATTTTTTGCTCTTTTCTGAATCCCTTGAAATTAGATAAAATTTTTCGCAACCATTTTTTGCTAATTCAATACAAATAGATTGAGCGACTAAACTATTTGAACCTAATACCCAAACACTTTTTATTATCTTATTTTTTTTAAAAAGCATTTTTTAAATCCTTATTTAGACATTCTATCAACTGTCAAAAAATAAAATATTATTTAATTAATTATTTTTCAAAATTTTCCCATAATTAATTAAGGATTCTTCTCAATCCTAAAGAAATAAAACCAAGGAATGTAGCAAACCAAAGTGTTATTAATCTCGTAATTATCACTGCATTCCCTGCAATATCTAAAGGGATTTGTTTAAAAGATAAAAAACTAAACATTGATAATTCTGTAGTTATCATTCCTCCTGGGAGCATTGACAAACCGCCTATTAGCCCTGAAGTTGTATGAACCAAAGTTGCAAAAATTATGCTTATATCAAAAAAACCAAGTTCATTTATAATTAACCAAAAACCAATTCCTTCTAATAGCCAAGAAATTATTCCAAGAATTGTTGTAAATAAAATTAATTTAAAATCATAAAAGTTTTTTAGGCAATTTAAAGACTGATTTGATAAATTCCTAAATTTTTTAGGTAATAATTTTTTAAAAACATAACCAAGAAACCTTTGAATTCTATATTTAAAATTTAATATCAAAAATATAACTAAAAAAGCAATTAACAAAAATAAAAAAAAGTAATTAATAGAATAAAAATTTTTAATATTTAAAAATAATTTCCAATTTATTAAAATTATGATAAATATAGATAATAGATCACTCATTCTCTCATATATAAGAGCCGAAGTAGATTTAAATAAAGAAATTCCAAATTTTTCATATAGAAAATATGATCTAATAAGTTCTCCAGCTTTTCCTGGAGATGCGGTAAAAGCATAAGAACTCATCCATGATAAAAAGTCATCTTTAATTGGTAAAATCAAACCTAACTTCATAAGCAAAATTCGCCACCTAATAAATCTCAAAAAATAGCCGATAAGAACAGCAAATATAGCCTTAAAAAAAGTTAGGTTTAATAGCCTTATTGTTTCAAATACTTGATTTTGAAGAAAAGTACTTATCATTCCATACGATAAAAAAAGCCCCCCTACTAAAAGTATTAAATTTTTAAAGGAATAATTTGGGTATGGTACTGGGTAAGAAAAAAAAGATTTGTAATGAGGAATTTCTGCATTATCTAATAATTCTTTATCGCCTTCACTATCACCATATGCTTCGTAAATAAGTTTATCTTTTAAAGAATTATTAGCGTTCAAGGCGATAACTTTATTTATTCCTTTTATATTTTTTCCTTGAATAATTGGAAACCATTTATTATTTATTTTTTTTAATTTTGTAGAAATTAAATCAACCTCAAGATAATTCGCTAATGGAGCAAGCAGCATATCAAATGATGCTGAGCATAGAACAACTTTATCTCCCTTTTTTTTATGAAATTCAATTCTATTGAGTGCATTGTTATTTATTCTTTTTTTTAAAATTTGTAAAAACCACTCATTATTATTAAAATGATCTTCTCTATTAAATTTTTCACATATCTTAAAATATTTCACAAATTTTTCTTTGATAGACTCATCAGAGATAAATTTAAGTCTCCAAAAAATAAAACTTGGCAAAAAATACAAAAAAGAAATTATGGTGCCTCCTGAGGATTGAGAACTAATTGCAGCTAGAAATAATGAATCTCCTCTAATTAAAGTTCCATCAACGTCAAATACAGCTAACATTTTAAGCAAAAAAGTATCCGATTATAAAAGTTGTTGTTATCCAACAAATAATAATTATTTTTATAAACTTATCTTTAAGAAGAATATCTTCAGGATTCTCAGTTTTTATTGTGAAAATCTTTTCCGAATCTTCAATAGTTTCACTAATAAATTGGTATCTAAATATGCCTATAAGAACAAAGGGGACCGTTAGTAACATCCATTCAGTAGGTGCGCCATTTAATTTTGGTCCAGATGCCCATAATGAGTAGAAAACAAATGCACTTGATGTGACAATATTTTCAAATTTAGTTAGTAAACTTATTGAATAAAATCTCAAAACTCTTCTATTAAATTTCCCAGTTTTTTGAGACCATTTTAATTCTGCTTTTCTTTTTTCAATTGCTAAAAAGAGTGCTGACAAAGTTACACTTAGCAGAAACCATGGAGAAATATTTAACCCTCCAGCCAAACCTCCAGAGATAGCTCTCAAAAGAAATCCAGTAGATATACAAAAAATATCTAATAATGGAACCTTTTTAAAAATTAGGCAATAAAATAGTTGTATTAATAAATATGAAGTAAATATTATTAAAACTCTTTGATCAAGATTTAAAGCAATAAAAAAACCTGCAGACAGCAAAAATAAAAATAATATTACTGCTTGTTTAATAGAAACATGGCCAGATGCTATTGCCCTTTTACTTTTTTTTGGATGATTTCTATCAGATTCAATATCTAATAAATCATTTATTAAATATATTGATGAAGAAATAGAACAAAATCCAACAAAAGTTAAAGTAGCAGCTAACCAAACTTCTCTATTATCAGAATAACTAAAAAGTGGCGCAGAAAAAACTAAAAGATTTTTTGTCCATTGTTTTGGTCTGAGTGCAGATATTAAGTAAAGAATAGACATTTTCAACTTCATAAATGCTTATCAAATTAATTCTTTGAAAAAATGTATCTTAAAAAAAATATATTGAATCTAATGATCAGTTTATAGTATTATATGATTTATAAGATCATCAATCTCTTTTTAAAAGAATAAAAAGCCAGTAGATATGAAATAAATCGGATGAAATTTAATAACTTTAAAAAATTTCTTTTATTTGTAACTATATTTTCTTTAAATCAATCATTTTATGCTGGTTCAACTCAAAATTTAGAATCTGAAAAAGTTTTTGTGCCAGAGAAAACACTTCCCAGAGACTTAGATAAAAAAATTGGAGAAGACTACTTACTTGGACCTGGAGACGCAATACTTATAAAAGTATTTGGACTTCCTGAATTAAGTGGGGAATTTGGCATAGGTCCTGATGGAATGCTTTATCTACCTCAGATCGATGGGTTTTTTGTCAACTTCGTTTCAATGCAAGAGTTAAAGTACCTAATAGTTGAAAAATATAAAAAAATATTAATGGATCCCAATATTAACCTTCAATTAGCAAAAGTTAGGCCCGTTAGAGTTTTTCTTAAGGGAGAAGTTAAGTTTCCTGGTTTTTATAACTTATCTATAGGTGGCCAGAACTTCACTATAAATTCTATGGAAGGTCAATCTAAAAAGGGCTCAGAAAACACTGTTGTAAATTCAATGTCAACAAATAATTTATTTTTTCCTACCATATTTGATGCCTTAAAAATGGCAAAAGGTATTACCCCTTATTCTGATTTGTCAAAAATAACTGTAGTAAGGAATAATTCATTTTCTAATGGTGGTGGAAAGATTCAAACGCAATTAAACTTTCTTAGTTTGTTCGTTAATGGAGATCAGTCGCAAAATATAAGATTGTTTGATGGTGATACAATAATTGTTGCAAGAAGTGATAAAACTTTGAAAGAACAATTTCTAGAAATAAATAAAACTAACATTAACCCACTAAGTATTAGTATATTTGTAAGTGGAAAAGTTAAAATTCCTGGCTTCCAAACTATCCCAAGAGGTTCTGGGCTAAATCAAGCTATTGCGATGTCTGGAGGAAAAGATTTAGTTAGTGGAAAAATTGAGTTTATAAGATTTTTGCGAAATGGTGATATAGATAAAAGGGTTATTGCTTATAATAAAAATTCATCTTTGGATTCCTTTTCAAATCCCATTCTCGAAGATGGAGATATAATTAACGTTAATGATTCTTTATTTGGAGCATCAACAGAAGTATTAAACAAAGTACTACAGCCTTTATCACCAATATTAATTATAAGAGGAATATTGGACTAAAATGAAAGACTTTGAAGAGAAAAAGATTTTAGATTCTTATTTAAATAATGATGAGCTTGATCTTTCGGACATAGTTAATTTTTTCAAAAGAAATTTAAAATTTATTTCAATAATTACTTTATTTTCATTATCGTTTGGAGTAATTTACTCCCTTAGAATCAAACCTACTTGGCAGGGAGAATTTCAAATAGTTCTTCAAAATGAAGAACCACCTACACCAAGCATATCTAGTAAATTAGGAGATAACAATTTCCCCGGGATAGCTTCTATTAAAAGTGGAGCAAAAACTGAAGTCGAGATCCTAAAAAGCCCATTTGTAATGAAGCCAGTTTTCAACTTATTTAAAGAACTAAATACGGATGAGAAAAACAAATTGAGGAAATTGTCTTATAAAAAATGGATCAAAAAAAATTTCAATATTGAACTTATTAAAGATACTCAAGTTTTAAACGTAAAATATAAGGATCAAAAAAAATCGAGTATCATCCCTATTTTGAATTTAGTATCAACAGAATATCAAAGTTATTCAGATAGAGATAGAAATATAGGACTATCAAACAGTATCAATTATGTAGAAGTGCAAATTAAAGAAAAAAAAGAAGAAATGAAAAAATCATTTTTTGCATTGAGAGAATTTTCAATTAAAAATAATATTGGTGATTTTGATGGAATGATTCCTAAGAACTCCATAACCAATTCAGAAGGGGAAAAAGGAACTAACTCTGTAAGATCTAACTCATCACTAAGATACACTAGTCAATTTAAAATGTTGGAGGGATTAGAAACTAAACTGATTGAAAAATCTGCACTATATAAAAATGATTCTGATGTAATTAAACTTCTTAAAATAAAAATAAACAGTTTAAAAGAATCATTAAAGAGACCTAAAGAAATCTTAATAAAATATAGAGAACTTGAAAGAGAAGCAATTTTAAATGAAAATGCTTTAAGTCAACTTGAAGGCCAACTCACTTTTTTGAATATTGAAAAATTCAAAAAATCTCAACCTTGGACATTAATTTCAATCCCAAATTTAAACGATACACAAGTTGCTCCCAAAAAAAAATCTATCGTAGGTTTCTGGGGTTTTGCTAGTTTAATCTTAACTTCTATATTCTTTTTATTGCTGGAAGGGAAAAAAGGAATTATTTTTTCAGAGAAAAAACTTGTAAAAATTATCCCGTTTAAATTGATGAAATCTATTGATATCAAAAATGGGGTTTTTAATTTTGATGATTTAGAGATATTAACTAAAGTCTGTTTTAATGATAAAAAAGCAAAATATAAATTAATAAATTTAGAAAATTCAAAAAATCTATCCAACTTACTTTTAGACCAATTAATTGAAAAATCTAAAAATAGTAATATTTCTGTATTAAATAAAGTATGTGATTTAACAAATGATAATAAAAATTATCTGATTATTGAAGAAGGAAAAATTACATTCAAAGAAATTTCAAAATTTATACAGGACATCAACCTTATTAATTTGAAAATTATTGGATGGTTTTATATTAAAAAATCGGTTTAAATTCATATGAGCATCAAAAGGAAAGGCATAATATTGGCAGGTGGTAATGGCTCAAGATTATATCCAATAACAAAAGGAGTTAGTAAACAACTTCTACCAGTTTATGATAAACCAATGATTTATTATCCAATTTGCACATTAATGCAGGCTGGAATAAGAGAGATATTGATAATAACAAATGAAAAAAACTTGGAAGCTTTCCAAAGATTATTAAGAGATGGGTCGCAATGGGCAATAGATATTCAATATAAAATTCAGAAGAGTCCAGATGGCCTAGCGCAATCTTTTATTTTGGGTTCAAAATTTATTAAAAATGATCCAACATGTCTAATTTTGGGAGATAACCTTTTTTATGGTTTTGAAAATAATAGTAAGCTTGATAAAGCTATGAAAAAAACAAAAGGTGGTACTATCTTTGCATACCAGGTTAGAGATCCTGAGAGATATGGAGTAGTTGAATTTAATGATAAAAACCAAGTTATTAGTATCCAAGAAAAACCTTTATTTCCATTGAGCAAATACGCTGTAACAGGCCTCTATTTTTATGATAATGATGTTGTTGAAATCGCAAAAGAAGTTAAGCCTTCAAAGAGAGGAGAATTAGAAATAACAAGCATAAATCAAATATATTTATCAAAAAATCTTTTAGGGGTTGAATTAATGAATCAAGGTATGGCTTGGTTGGATACTGGTACTTTTGATTCTCTTTTTGAAGCCTCAGCATTTATCCATACTTTAGAGAAAAGGCAAGGAATAAAAGTCGGATCTCCTGAAGAAGTCTCCTGGAGAAAAGGGTGGATAAGTTCCGAAAAATTGCAAAATCTAGCTTCATTAGAAAGTAAAAGTGGTTATGGATCTTATTTAAATAATCTGCTTTCTTGAAATTAAGTGAAAATATGAAATTAGATAAATTAAAAACAAATAAAGGTAAATTCTTTGATGATGTAATAATTATAAAACCAGACATCTTTAAGGATAATAGAGGGTTCTTCTACGAGAGCTGGAATAAAAATATTTTCAATTCAAAAATAAGGAAAATTGATTTTTGCCAAGAAAATCATTCTTTTTCAAAAAAAAATGTTTTGAGGGGGCTTCATTTTCAAACAAAACCTCATGCACAATTAAAGTTTGTAGAGTGTATATCTGGAACTATATTTGATGTTGTTGTTGATCTTCGAAAAAAAAGTTCCACTTTCCTACATTGGGGGGGTATAAAACTATCTGAAGAAAACAATACTCAAATTCTCATTCCTGAAGGATATGCTCACGGCTTCTATACTCTAAGCGATGAGGCACATTTAATTTATAAAGTAAATAATTATTGGAATAAAGAATCTGAACGAACAATAATCTGGAACGACATAAGCCTATCAATTAACTGGAGAATAAATAATAAGCCTTTATTATCTAGAAAAGACGCTATTGGTAAGACGATTAAAAATTTACCTCAAAGTGAGTTTTTCTAATGAAAATATTAATTACTGGCGCTGAGGGGCAACTTGGTAAAAATTTAATTTATAAAAAGCCAATTTATATAAATGATAAAAATTTAAAGATTATTCAAGCCTCAAAAAAAGATTTAGATCTATCTAATGAATTTTCTTGTAAAGAGTTTATTTTAAAAAATAAACCTGACTGGATAATAAATTGCGGCGCATATACTAATGTTGATAATGCTGAAAACAAAAAAGAACTTGCTAATTTGATCAATGGTAAAGGTCCTTATTTCCTTGCTAAATATCTTTCATATTATGGTGGTAAATTATTACACATAAGTTCTGACTTTGTTTTTGATGGAAATAGTAATGAAGCTTATGAAATTTCTCAGCCAATAAATCCAATAAATGCTTACGGCAAAAGTAAGGGTTTGGCAGAAGAATTATTATTAAGTGATAATACTTACAAAAATATTCATATAATTAGAACTAGTTGGTTAATTAGTAATGTAGGTAATAATTTTTTAATAAAAATCCTAGAGTTAATTTCAGAAAAAGATGTTTTAAATGTAGTTAATGATCAGATAGGGTGCATAACTTCAGCCACAAATTTAGCTGAAATATGTTGGAAATTAATTAAATTAGATAATAATGGGATTAAAATACCGAACATTTTACACTTTTCAGATTCTGGCATTTGTACTTGGTTTGATGTAGCAAGTACAATTTATGAATTTATAAATGAAAAGGGTATTTTAAAAAAAAATATAGAGATCATACCAGTAAAATCAAATTTTTTTAATCTCCCAGCTAAAAGACCAAAATTCTCTCTTTTAAACTCTCAGGAAACATATAAAATTTTAAATTTCACTCCGACTCATTGGAGAAAATCAATCAATCTTTTGCTAGATTCTCTAGATAAAAATATACTTACCAAATTAAAAGATCAATGAATAATTTTAAAAAGATTTTAGTTACGGGAGGTTATGGTTTTATTGGCAGCGCACTCATAAGAAAATTATTAATAAATACAAAAGCAGATATTTTTAATTTAGATAAATTTGGTTTAGTAAGTGATGATCAAAGTGTATTAAATATCGTAGAACAAAATAAAGTTTTTAGAAATAGATACAACTTTTTTAAAGTAGATATATGCGAATTTAAATTACTAAAATCTATTATTGAAGATATTAAACCAGATCTTATTTTTCATTTAGCCGCCGAGAGTCATGTTGATAGGTCCATAAATAATCCATCTCAATTTGTACAAAGCAATATAGTAGGAACTTACAATCTTATTGAAATTACAAGGAATTACTTAAGTAAAAGAAATATTGATTATTTTAAACTGTTACATATAAGCACTGATGAAGTATTCGGTTCTCTTGGAGATTTAGGTAAATTTAGTGAATCAACTCCCTATGATCCTAAATCTCCCTACTCTGCAACCAAGGCATCCAGTGATCATCTTGTAAGAGCATGGCGAAATACCTATAACTTGCCTTTTATTGTTACCAATTGCAGTAATAATTTTGGAGAATGGCAATTTCCTGAGAAATTAATTCCGCTCTCAATTCAAAAAATTATTAATGGCGAAAAAATACCCATATATGGTAATGGCTTACAAATTAGAGACTGGTTATATGTTGAAGATCATGTGGATGCGTTATTAACGATTTCAGAGAAGGGTAAAATTAATGAAGATTATTGTATAGGAGGCAATTGTGAAATTAAAAATATTGAACTTATAAAAAAAATTTCTGATACTATAAATCAAAATTCGAATTATAAGCACTCATTTGCAAATACCATAAAATATGTAGAAGATAGACCAGGCCATGATACTAGATACGCTATTGACTTTACAAAGATAAAAAAAGAAATTGGTTGGGAACCTAGTCAAAAATTCACCCTAGCACTAGGAAAAACTGTTGAATGGTATCTAAACAATCAAGATTGGAGTAAAAGAGTTTTGCAAAAAGCAAACTATGGGACACAAAGAATTGGATTATTAGATTAGAAGCGTTTATCAATCCATTCAGGAACTAATTCTGAAATAATTTTTAAAATTTTGTCTTCATTCATTTGACTATCCAAAAATTTAATCTCATCCAGTTTATCCCATAGTTTTTCTTTATTAAAAGATGATTCTCTTGACCTAAAAATTCTTGGATGGATTGTTTTTTCAGATTTACCATTTATGAGTAACTCTTCATAAAGTTTTTCACCTGGTCTTAATCCCGTAACAATAATTTCAATATCTCCATCAGGATTTTTTTCTGATTTAAGCTTTAATCCATTTAACCTAATTATTTGTTCTGCAAGATATTGAATTTTTACTGGCTTACCCATGTCTAAAAGGAATAATTCTCCTCCAGATGACATGCCAGCCGATTGAATAACTAATTGAGCCGCTTCCGGAATAGTCATAAAATATCTAACTATATTAGGATCTGTTAGTGTAATAGGACCACCTTCAGAAATTTGTTTTTGAAAAAGCGGCACTACAGATCCCGAAGATCCCAGAACATTACCAAATCTAACCATTGAAAATATTACCCCTTTAAATTGAGTATCCAATTTTTTTCTTAATATATTTTCTTCAGCAAAAGATTGAAAAATAAGTTCGGCTACTCTTTTGGAAGCCCCCATTACATTGGTGGGTCTAACTGCCTTATCTGTTGAAATTAATATTACATTATTGATTTCCTCTTCCATAGCTACCTCGCAAATGGTTTTTGTGTATAAAACATTATTTCTAATTCCTTCAAGAGGATTATCTTGCACAATAGGCACATGCTTATAAGCAGCTGCATGAAAAACAATATTCACTTTAAATTCTCTGAAAATTTTTTTTAATAAAAATTTGTTTCCAATTGAACCCAAAATAGACTTAATTTGAACCTTTTTCTCCACCTTCAACTCATTATTTATGGCATATAAACTTGCCTCGTTATTTTCTAAAAGAATCAACAACTTTGGTTCAAGCAACATGATCTTTCGGCATAATTCAGAGCCTATTGAACCTCCTGCACCAGTTACGCAAATAACATTATTTTCAATTACATTTGAGGATAAAATTTTAAGAGATTTATCTGTATCTCTTCCCAATAGATCCTCTATATTAACTGGCTTTAAATAAGCCATAAGGTTTTTTCTACTAGCAATTTCAGATACAGATGGAATTTCAAGAACGGGTAATTTATTAATTTCCAAAAGCTTTAAAAATTCTTTTCTTTTTTCTAATGTTTCGAAAGGGGAAACAATGAATACTTGGTCAACATAGGTTGAAATCTTTGAAAGTTTGTCGGGAGAAATTATTTTTATGTTATAAAAATATCTTTCCCAAACTAAAGGATTGTCATCTAGAAAACAAACAACCTTATGTTGTTCAGATAATCTTAATGAGGCAAATAATTGAGCAGAAGCCGGGCCAGTGCCATATATTACTACCTTTTTAAGGTTAATTTTGGGCGAGGTGGTGAATCTCAAAAGCAAATCTCTTGAAGCAAATCTAGCAAATCCTCCGAATGAAGTTAAAGAAATCCAAAAAAGTATTAAGAATCTAATTAACTCAGAAAATGGAATATAAAAAATACCAAAAATTAAATAAATCAAAACAATTAGTAAATTCCTTAATGCCAAGATATAAAGAGATTGACTGCCTACATACCTTGAAAGACTTTTGTATTGTCCAGTATTTAAATATATTGGTATTGCAATTAAAATTAGAAAAAATATCGCCCTTAACGAATTAATATTATTAAATAATCCTTCATCTCCTTTGATTAAAAAATTTGTAGTGAACAAAGAAATTATAATTATAGAGGTATCAAAAAAAATAAGGAATAATTTTCTTTGAAAAGAACTTAAATTTAAAATATTTCTAAGAACATTCAACAAAAATATTTTCCCGATCATATTAATTTAATTATTTATTAAAAGTAAATAACTTTTAAGAAAAGACTTGTTTCAAATATTACTCTAAACAATTTGCATATGTTTTGCAAATGAATCTTGACAAGAATATATTTAGAGTTTTAATATCTAAAAAAAATTTTATTTTGAGAAAATCGTTAAAAGATATATATCATAATCAAGGATATATGATTTTTAAATCTTTAATTTCTGAGCAAAAGATAAAAAAAATTCTTGAAGAACTCTCTACATTTAAAAAATCCAACAAACTTTATTATTCCCAATCTGAGCACAATTGGAGAAGGATTAAAGGTGATCTAGACGAATATGGATTATTAGAATGTTCATTCGAAAACTTTACGGACCTCCCATGGGCAATTAATCTTTCAAAATCAGGAAGAGATATTCTTCAATCTCATGAAATCTTGAATGCCTTGAGAAGCATTTCTAAGCACAAAGATTTTTGTATGTGGCAAAATATGTTTTTTGACAAATCAACTGGAACTATTGATCATATTGATACATGGTACTTAGATACTAATCCAATGGGTGAACTTTTTGGTGCCTGGGTAGCTCTAGAGGATATCAAGGGAGATGGTGGCACTTTCCACATTTACCCAAAATCGCATTTATCTAAAAACAAAGAATGGATTAATACTTCTCATAATAATTTTAGAGATTGGTCAGAAACAGAATCCAAAAAATATGAAAAAAAACCTCTAAATCTTAAAAGAGGAGATTTATTAATTTGGCATCCTTCATTGATACATGGTTCCAGCCTACAAATAAGTAAAGGTTTTTCAAGGAAATCATTAACTGCTCATTACCATCCAATTAACTTACTAAGAAGTAAAGGGGGCGCAAAAATTTTAAATAAAGAGGATTATAAAGTAAAGTTATTAAGGCAAAAAAAATTAATGCGTTCTTATGGATATGAAATTTATGCTAGAGCGTCAAAAAGAGAAATATTTAAATTTGCAGGAATTGGTATATTGAAATATTTGTTAGGAGGGATCATTAATCAACCAAAAAATCTTATGAATAGAAAAAATTATTAGAAAAATGAAAACTTTACTTTTAAATCCTTTAAATAATATACTATCGCTATTAAATTTAAAAATTGTAAATTTAAAAAATTTTAAAATAATTTCAAATTTGCCTTCTTCTTTCTACCTTTACTCTAAGTTGCCTAATAAATGTAAAAAAAAAGTTTTCAATCTCCTTGAAAAGAGTAAATCTCAATTAGCTCAAGATATATTCGTTGCAGCTAAAACTACTAATAAAAAAAATAATTTTTTTGTTGAATTTGGAGCAACTGATGGAATTACTATAAGCAATACTTACTTATTAGAAAAGGAATTAAATTGGAAAGGTATATTGATTGAACCAGCAAGTATATGGCACAAAGATTTAGAAAAAAATAGAGAATGCATAATTGATAAAAGATGTATTTATTCTGAAACCGGCAAAACAATGAAATTTCTTGTTGTGAAAAATAATAAAAAAGCTGAACCAGGTCTCTCATCCCTGAAAAAATTTGCAAATAATGGAGATTGGGCATCTAACTTGAGAATAAACAATTCAAGTGAAGAAACTGTTTCAACTATATCTCTTAGTGATTTACTAGATGAATATAAAGCGCCAAATTTAATTGACTATATGTCTATAGACACAGAAGGTAGTGAATTTGATATTATTAAAAATTTTGATTTCTCAAAAAGGAAAATTAAAATAATATCTATAGAACATAATTATCATCGAAAAAATAGAAAAAATATATACAAAAAATTAACCTCTGAAGGATACAAAAGAGTATTTGAAGATATTTCAAAATTTGATGATTGGTATATCTTGAACTAAATTTTGATGAATTTTATTTCTTTAAAAAATTATAACTTCACAAAAATATCAACTAATTTATTAAAAATATTCTGCATTTTTAATATTTTTAATCTAATTCTTTTAGTAGTTAATTCATTTGGAAAGACTATCATTTATGAAGATAGTTTTATGCTATTTAATCCATTTGAGGAAAATTTTTGGACATGGGTTTTTAAATCCCATAATGGCCATTTAATAACATTATCTAAATCAATTACTGTTATATTTAAACACTTATCAATATCTCCTACCGGATACAATATAACAATATCAATTTTGTTTATTTTTCTAGGCATAAGTACTTTAAAAAAAATTTTTGATAGTATTTGTTTTCATAATGATGTATTTAAAGATATATATTTTTTAATATGCGTATACCTTTGGACATCTTCAGCTCAATGGGAAAATTTGATTTGGGAATTTCAAATCCCATGGTTTTTAATAGCCTTTTTTGTATTAAATCTAACTCTTAGATATTTAATTTTAGAAGAAGAAAAAAGCAGTTTTATTTCAAATATATATTTTTTGTTGAGTCCAATAGTTGCCTGTTTATCATCTGGACAAGGAATTTTTTATGTGAATTGTCTAATACCTAGTCTTTTTTTTAAAGGTCAAATCAAATATTATTCTGTATTTGGAATATTAATTTCATATATAATTTTTATAACTGATAAGATCACTTACCCAACTGGAAATTTAAGTTTAAATTTAAATTTAATTGAAAATATTTATTACATATTTGTAATGATATTTACAATTTTTAAACCTTCAATATCAGATTTTAGTCAAATCTCAAAAATTGAATGGATTATACCAATCCTTTCATCAACAGTTTTACAGTTATTTCTAATAAAGAAAAATATTTTAAAAATATTAATTATCATCAAAAACAAAATTAATCAATTACATATTTTGACGCCAATTCTTTTTTCATTGCAGTTTATTTTAATAACAAGTTTAACTAGGAGTAAATATGGAATCCATCAAGCTGCTGTATCAAGATATTTAACTTGTACAAATTTTCTAATAATAGGTTTAATAATTCTATTTTTTTATTTGAATCAATTAAATGTTTTTGAAAATATTTCTCAGAAAATTCAGATTAAAAATAAAGATATTAAAACTTTTTCAAATTTATTTATTTTATGCTTATTATTAAATACATCTTTTATATTTAAGACTATCTTCGCAACACAAAATTTATATCTAACAAGATTAGATAATTTCCAAATTTTTAGTAAAGCCTGCAAAGAATATAATAAATTTGAAGAAAATGATATTTCAATAAAAAAATATTACGATAAATTCAATCCCAAAATAGGTGCAAATATACCTCCTTTATCAGATTCCAAAGAGTTCCTGAATTTCAAGAATTACCTTGATTCCTCTTACTGTAAATCTATAAAAAATATAACTAATTAAATTTTAAAGCAAATTTATTATCCAAAATCATCCCTAAAACTATAATTAATAGTGTTAAGAAAAAACAAAAATTTATTCCAAAAACTAAATAACTCAAAGATATTAAGGATGTAGATAAAATGTATAAAAAAGAAATTAATCCATGTGAAATATTATTATCACAAAGTCTTTGATATAAATGATCTCTATGTGGTTTATAAAAAGTTTTTCCCTTTAAAATTCTTCTAATGACACATATCAATGCATCAATCATTAATGGTGAGGAAATTAATAGAAAAGCAAAGAAATCTTCAAATTTATCACATTTTAATAGTAAAGTGAAAAAAATAGATCCTAAAAAAGTACTACCTAAATCACCCATAAATAATTTTGATGGGTCCCAATTAAAAAATAAAAAAGCTAATAATGATGAAGCTATTAGAATAAAAATATTATTTATTAATATTGAACCCATTAAAAAAATTATCAAATAACATCCTGCTACAATTCCATCAATTCCATCCATAAAATTTGAAAAATTAATTATTGAAACTCCTACCAAAATTAAAAAAGGTATTAAAAATAAATTTGGTAATAATCCCATATATAAAGGGATGTTAATAATTTTTAAAATTAAACTGATTATGAAAATCTGAAATATTAATCTAATTTTTACTGGTAAATTAAATTTGTCATCAATTAATCCAATAATTCCTAACGGGAGGCTTAATAATAATGAAAAATCAAAAAACAAAAAAGAGCTTATTATAGAATTAAGCACAAAAATATACCCCCCACTTTTTGGCTTTGTGAACTTGTGAGAACTTCTTTTATTAGGAATATCTGAAAAAAATCTCTTAAGAAAATCAATTGAATAATATAAAATTAAATAAGAAAAAATAAAAAAAATTATAAATATAAAAAAATAATTCATTAATAAATACTTTTAACTGGAAATAAATCTTCTCTTTTTTTTTGTAATTTTAAATTGAAATGTAAAACTTGATAAATTTGAAAATATTCTCATAATAGCTTCATAATATTTTATTGAAAAGAAAATTAAAGGTGTAAATAAAAAAATAAAAACTTTATCTGGGATAATAATAAAAATGCAATTTCTTGCCTTATCATTTAATTTGGTAGAGTTTCTTAATTTAATCAACATCTCTCTATAAGATAAAATCTCATCACCACCAATTAATAGTCTTGAATCTTTTAAAAAACAATCAAACTCACAATTATCTATTAATTTTATAAAAACTTCTGCCAGCTGATTACAACTTATTGGTTGTCTCATACCTGTATTCTTAGGCAAAAGAATAAAAGGTAATTTTCTCATAATCGATATTATTTTTGAAAAATTTTTATCTTTATAATTTCCTGATGATCCATAAATTAAACTTGGTTGAACTATTGTAATTTTAATTTCAGTTTTCAAACCTAATTGGATTAAATTATTTTCTGATTCAATTAAATTACTTGATAATTCCTGATCAAACTTATTAAAAGAATATTTTTTTGTTATTGCTGAAGAAGATGAGCATACCAAAATATGCTTTACTTTCTCCAAAAATTCGGGATTAATTTTTGATAAATTTGTCAAAAAACTTGATGTTTTCCAAATTGGTGCAAATGAAACTATTATTGATTCTCCAATGTTTCTTTCGAAATTAAATTCCCTTGGTTTATCCATATCACAGTAAAAATAATTTTCAGCATATTTACTTCTTGAATAACAAAATATATTTGCAAATGAACTTTTCTTCAATTTTTTTTTAAATGCTTCTCCTACAGGAGTATTTGAACCGAATAAGTGAATTAACAAGATTACTTAATTATCTATTAAAAACATATTATATTAAAAAATAGAAAAACCCCATTTCTTAAAATATTTCATCATTGATGAAACTAAATAAAACATTTGTTTAGGTGATTTGTGCGAACCTCTAGCCCATTTATGAATTACTGTTGAAATTGGGTTATGAGTAACTTTTCCGTATAGTGAAATACTTCTAGTAAGATCAGCATCCTCAAGATGTAAAAAATATTGAGGATCAAACCCATTAATCATTTTAAAAATTTTTGCTTTTACTATTAAAAAACATCCCGATAAATATGTTGACTCAATTTTTTGAGTTAAATAATTTTTTTTCAAATTTATATGATTAATATAATATTTATCAAGAAATTTAATAGACCTAAGGAATTGAAATCTTCCAATTAATAATGAAAGTAATGTAGGATTTGTTTTTACAGAAAGTTGTATTTTACCTACCTCATTAATAATTAGAGGAGTTGTACATAAATCACCTGATTTCCTAAATTCAATTATTAAAGATAAAAGACTAAGAGGATCAAAATTAATATCTGGATTAACAACAATAAAAATATCTTTATTCTGAAATTTTTTAATAAGGAGGTTTTTATTATGAGCTCTTCCGAAACCTAAATTTTTATTATTAAATTCGTAGACAATAAATCTTTTATTAATCTCATTATAAGAAATTAATTTTTTAGGGCTATTATCGTTTATATATAAATAAGTATCAATTTTATAATTTAATAATTTCTTTCTCAACTCTTCAATATTTCCTATCAAGGTTTTTATTTCATTAAATTTATTTTTGTAGAGTACAAGTGAAAAGATTAGATTTATCATAAGATTTAACTAAGAAAGCCAAAAAGATTTTAAAGCAAGTTCAAAATAAATCATTAAAATTCCAATTAAAGATAATCTTGGAGTAAAACTCATAAATAAAGCAAGAAAAGGGGTCAAGAAAACATAATATTTTGAATAAGAAAAGAATGGGAATAATGTAATTGTTAAGAAAATCATTAATGAAGAGGAAATAAAAAATAACTTAATATAATTAGGAAAAATTTTACTTTCTAACGAAAAAATTCTCAAAAAGCCTTTGAAGAATGATGTTAAAAAAACTAACGTAGTTATTAAACTTGGTTTTATTCCAAATGGAGTACTTATTATTAATCCTTGTATTGTGCCAAAAATACGAAATAAAATTGGATATTTGAAAATAATTTCGTAACTTTGATTATCATCACTAAAATATGAAGTAAAAATTGTAGATAAGAAAGTTTTATCTACAGGAAAAATACTAGCTAGAGAATTAATTAAGAAACCCCTATAAGAAATGGTTAAAAAGATTATTATTACAAATGGGATTAAAAATAAAAAAAGCAGATTTTTTGAGAAAGCAAATTTTCTAGCTAGAATTCTTTTAAATTGTAAGGCAAATTTATCAAGAAGATTTATAACAAATTTATTTTTTGATAAGTAAAAAGATAATAAAGATACTAAGAAGATTCCTATTTCTATAACTGATTGATTATCAGGCGCTATAGTTTTAACAATAAAAAAAGGAACTATTATTATTGGATATAAATACTTTAATCTATTTAAAAAAGATAAATAAAATGACACCATTACAAAGCTTATAGATAAAAAATGATGTGGCACATCAATATGAAATGCTAATAAAAAAAATGGAACTGAAGGTAATAAAGTTAAATTAAAAATAATTCTCCTATATAAATTTTTATTACTCCCAAGGTGAGTTGATAATTTATAGAAAAAAAGTATTAGTAAAAGAAATACAAAAGAAATTAAAAAATAATAAAAAAAATAATTATAAGTAAAAGGTAAAGATTGGCATTTGTAATAACCTCCACCTAATAAATAGTCAAAAAATAATGAGGGGGATCTTATAGTTCCGCAAAAACGTCCTTCAAATAAATTTGATAAATTAAAAATCCTAACAAGTCCAAGAAAATCGCTACTATTAAGAATTTTTCTATAAATATAAAATATATCGGGATAATCATCCAATGGAAATATTATAAATCTAAAAAAGGATGCGAAAATAAAACTTAAAAATAAATTGTATTTTGAAATCTTCAATTAATTTTTTAAAATTCAACTATTATTTAATCAATAATAAATTTTTTATCAATGATTTATATATTTCATCTTACCCATATTCTTTAGGAATGCATCTTTAAAAGCAAAAAAAATTATCATTATTGTATGTAACTTATTTGTACTTAGAATTGTATAAGCAAATAATCTAATAAAGGTTTTTATGGTTTCAAAAAATTTCCAAATTTTTGTATTACAACCATTAAATATGAGGAAAATACTATTTCTTATAATGTAATAAACTCTAAGATTATCGTCATGATAACTTTTCCTAATACCAAAAATAGAAATGAATTTCTTTCCAATTTTATGTTTCATTAAAATATTTTTAGATTTGTAAATCTTAAAACCCTTCATTAAAGCTCTTTGACACCAATCTATATCAACTCCATCAATAAATAATTTTTCATTCATATT
Source organism: Prochlorococcus sp. AG-335-A05 (assembly GCA_003282425.1). Lineage (GTDB taxonomy): Bacteria > Cyanobacteriota > Cyanobacteriia > PCC-6307 > Cyanobiaceae > Prochlorococcus_A. The sequence goes on from QBZF01000004.1 coordinate 28,244, forward strand.
ACCTACATTTTTAAAACTTTTTTTTATAAATAATGAACCGGAAGTTATTGAGTAATTAACTAATTCATAATTTGTTTTCTTATTGTATTTTTTTTTTAAAAAATAATTAGAATAACCCCTTTTATTTAAATATTTTTCGTCAATAATTCTTGGCGAATAACAAACAATATTGCTATCGAATTTATAAACTTCAGTAAAACTATCTACCATTAATTTAATAAAGTTTAAATCTATCATTGAATCTTGATCAAAAGTAAATAAATATTTATAATCATTTTTCAAAAATAATTTAATAATTTTATTTAAAGAAATAGATATTCCAACATTTATATCAGAATTAAAATAATTTATCTTTTTGTTTTTTATAAGTAAATCAGAAAAACTATTTCTTTCATTAATAAACAAAAAAACATCTACATTTTGCTCTAACAAAAGTTGAACTAGTTTAAGAAGATTTTTCTCTGGCTTATAAACGATTATTCCAGCTAAAATATTTCTTTTTTGATAATTCATATTAGTACCTTTTAACAATACCTACAAATTCAATTCCGAATTATAAAAGATAACATCGAACTGCTGAATTTTTTCTCTTCTTGGTTTTTTTTCAATATCATAAATCCCATAAAGTTTGTAATCATTATTTTCTAACAATTGAAAAATATCACTTATTTTGCTCTGATTCTTATAAGTTGGCGCAACAATCATTTCCAAAACTAAAACATCAATAAAACCCTTTTTAAAAAGTTTTTTAGATCCCTCCAAGACTTTAAATTCGAGACCTTGAACGTCCAGTTTTAGAACATTTATTTTTTTAATATTATTATTTTTTACAAAATCTTCTAATGAGTATATTTGCACACTTTCTTTATATAGATGCTCAAATTTTGTACTTTTCCAGGATTTTGAGGCTTCGGGATCTAAATCTAAAAATGAATTTGTATATGTTTGACTATTTACATTAACATCTTTGATTCCACTGATGTCAGATAATCCATATTGAAAAATACTAACATTTTTAAAAGTTCTAAATTTTTTTTTAAGCTGAATAAATGATGGTTTATGAGGTTCAAGCAGATAAGCTTTAATTTTAGGAATCTTTTTTAAATATCTAGAAATCCATAAACCTTTATAAGCTCCAACATCTATAAAAATTGGCTTTTCTAGATTAAGTTTTCGTAATATAAAAAATAAATCTTTAGTTAATTCAGAATCATAATAAAAATATTTTTTTAAAAATACTTTTACTGATAAAATAAATCTCTTTAGAGTTGCACTCATATATAAAAATTTTATTTACCTTTAAAATGGTCCTTTAAACCATTCTCCTGGAATATCATGCGGATCAGGTTCAGGAATATCCTTATAAGGATTTGCATTTTCAATTTTTAATTTTTGCAAAATTTCATTTGCTATATCAGCAGCTCTAATATAAAATCCTTTCGTTAATTCGAAGCTTGTTGGCTCAGGGATATCAGGCATTGTCAAAATACAAGGAGAATCTTTGAAATAAGAAAAACATTTAGTAGATAATTTAGAAATTATATCTGAAGCTACTGAACATGTTGATGCTCCCGTGTCTAAAACTAAAATTCTGCCTGTTTTAGATAATGAACTTACTATGGTATCTATATCTAATGGTTTTATAGATCTCAAATCAATTAAATCAACTTCAATGCCAAACTGTTTTAAATATTTTGCTGCAATTAAAGCCTCTGCGGTCAAATAAGACATTGATACTATTGTAAAGTCATTACCCTCTTTTATTTTTTTTGCTTTACCTAATGGAATTCGATAATCACCATCCGGGACCTCACTAGAAGAATTATGCAACCATCGATGTTCTAAAAAAATAACTGGATTGGGATCAAAAATTGAACTTAGCAAAAGTCCCTTAGCATCCTCTGCCGAGCTTGGCATAACAACTTTTAGACCTGGGATATGAGCAAACCATGATTGTAAATTTTGTGAGTGTGTGGGGCCTTGTCCCCAGCCTCTCCCTAATATTAACCTTACGGTTAAAGGAACATTTAATTCACCATTAAACATATAATGCATTTTTGCGGCACTATTAACTATTTGATCCATTGCTAAAAGAAAAAAATCAAGTCTTTGATGGGTCATTATTGTTTTCATTCCACTTATTGAGGCTCCTATTGCAACACCAGTCATTGCATTTTCAGAGGTTGGCATATCAAAAACTCTTTCACTTCCAAACTTCTCTTCAAGGCCTACAGTAGTACCAAAAATTCCTTTTGGATCTGTAGCTCCTAATCCATAACAAATAACATTTTTATCAATGGACATGGCTACTTTTATAGCTTCATTAATAGAATTTGCGAATGTAATATTTTTCATGAAAATTATATTAAATCACTCTGCGTATAATTTTTGATATGCTTCTGATTTCTCAGGAAATGGATCGGTTTTAGACTTTCTAAAAGCTTCTTCGATTTCCGATTCAATAAATTTATCAATTTTTCCATAATCAATTAATACTTGATTATTTTTTTTAAATAACTCAAGTGGGTCTCTTTTTTTCCAGGCTAAATATTCATTCTCATCTCTATAACCTAAATGATTATCAAATTGATAACCACAATGTTCTCTCCATCTGTACGTATCGAATTCAATAAACCATGGACCTGATTCGCATGTTTTAATCTTTGTAATTATTTCTTTAAGTACTTTTCTAGATTCCAAAACATTGTTGCCATCAGCATGAGCAACATTTGCGCCTATAGCCTTTGCAAGAAGATTAATTGATCTTCCCTCAGGTTGTCTTACACTTAAAGGACTATAAACACTATATAAATTATTTTCGCAGATAAAAACAACTGGTAAATTTTTTAATACTGCAAAATTAAGAGATTCATAAAAAACTCCTTCTTCTATTGCTCCATCACCTATAAAAATACATGAAATAGAATTTTTCTTTTTTAGCTTATTTGATAATGCTAAGCCTACTCCCAAGGGAATACTGTTACCAACTATTGCGGATGTACCCATAAATCCCTTTTGTTTATCTATTAAGTGCATTGAACCACCTTTACCACCAGCACAGCCAGTTGTTTTGCCATAAATTTCTGCAATCATTTTATTTAAATCTCCTCCTTTTGCTAGGTAATGAGCATGCCCTCTATGCGTACTTACAAAATAATCATGATCATTTACCAAAGTAGAAATAGCTGCAGGAACTCCCTCTTGGCCAATGGACAAATGTGTAGGACATCTGATTTCATTATATGGGTACTCTTCAGCTATTCTCTCTTCAACAGATCTGATTTTTTTTAACATGTAATATGTTCTTTTAATTATATCTTCGTTGATTTCAGAATTTTGATTTTCTTCTAGATTAAACATAGACTTATGAATTAATTTAAACTTATCTTTTTCATCCACTTAACTGTGTAACAGTTCTCTCCCTCTGGTAAGACTTTATTATTAAATGCATTTGCGATATCTTTTATAGCATCAAGGACAGTAAACTTTGGAGTGAATCCAGTTTGTATTAATTTAGACGAATCTTGTCTATAAGATCTAGGATCATTAGATTCAGTAATTTCTATTTCTGAAGGTATAACATTTGACACCATTTCAGCAATTTTTTTGATGGTTATGTTCTCAAAACCTGCATTATAGCAACCACTTTGAATCCCAGGGTTTTCAATAAAATGTTTATATACGTTAGCAATATCTTTTATATGAATATTTGGACGTGTCTGATCACCTCCAAAAACAGTCATTTTCTTATTTTTTAATGCTTGATAAGTAAACATATTTACACTAACATCTAGTCTCATTCTTGGAGAAAAACCACAAACTGTGGCAGGTCTTATGCAATGAACTTGCATTTTGTCTTGATAAGAAAGAAAGACTCTTTCAGCTACCATTTTTGTTTTGTTGTAGACAGAGATTGGGACAAGCTCAAGATCTTCTGTTACGTTAGGCTCTTCCTTTACACCATAGACACTTCCTGAGCTAGCAAATATAAAGTGTCTTACATGATTTCTCTGAGCTTTCTCAATTAATTGCTGTCCTGCAAGAACATTTACTTCCCAACTAAGAGTAGGGTTTAGCTCAACAGCGGGATCATTAGCGATATTAGCAAGATGAATTATTGCATCAACTCCATCCATATTTATTTTGTCAATATCTCTAATATCAATATTTAAATTCTGAAGATTTTTATGATTAGGAAGGTAATTTCCAAACCACTGGGTGTCAATAGAAATTATTTGATGGCCTTCTTCTAATAATATAGGTATTAAATACGAACCTTTATAACCACATCCCCCAGTAATAATTATTTTCATAATTTATGTATATACTCCCAAGGCATTTCTTTAAATTTATCTAGATTAGTTTTTAACCAGTTAAATGTCAAATCAAGTCCCTGATCAAGAGAATATCTATCATTCCAATTAAATTCTTTCCTAAGGCTTGAACTATCTAAAAGGTAATTTAAATCCTTCCCTAGTCTTTCTTCATTAATATTTACAATTTGATCAAACTCAACATCAATCATAATACATATTTTCTCCACTAAATTTCTTATTGAAATTGCCTCTTGAGTAGATATATGCCAAGAAGTTCCTGCAGGAGCATTAAGGGCTAAATCTAAAGTGGCATCTGCAACATCTTTTATATAAATAAAAGATCTTTCAGATTTACCACCTCCATGTAGATTCATTCTTTTTCCTGTTAATGCACTTAAAATGGTTCTAGGAATTATTCTGTAAAGTTGTTGACCTGGTCCAAAAACATTGGCAGCCCTCGTAAATACGACTGGAAAATCATAGGCCTTAAAAAAACTCAATAGATGTAAATCACAAGATGCTCGACTTACTGCGTAGGGAGTACTTGGGGAAAAATTAAAACTTTCTTTAATCCAGCCCTTATCTGTGCTTCCATAAACTTCAGGAGTTGTAACATGAACATATTTTTTTAAAAATTTTCTTTTTCTTAATGCATCATGTAAAGAAACTTGAGAAACGACATTTGTCTTATACCAATGTACTGGGTTATTCCAACTTTCAGCTACCATACCTTGGGATGCAAAATTCACTATGTATTCTGGTTGAATTTCATCAATTAAATTTATTATTCTCTGCATATCTTTATTAATATCAAACTCATTAAATACAAAGTTCTCAGAAGAATTCTTGAAAGTATAATTTTCTGTATTTTGCCAATAGTATGGTAAGAATAATTTGTTAGGTTGACTCGATCTGCTTATACCCCAAACTTTATAATCTTTATCCAATAGTTCACTTACAAAATGTGATCCGCTAAAACTATTACTACCGATAACGAGAAATTTTTCTTTTTTAATCATTGAAGACATTTAAAATTTTGGAAATTAATTGCTCTTTTGAAATTGGTGAATTCCCCATAGTCTCAACAGCAATTGAAGACATGCAACACGCTAACGCACTCGTGCAAACAATTGATTTATTACTGGACAGTCCTGAAGCCATAACAGCCAAAAGAGAATCACCAGCACCGGTTACATCTAAAGGATTTACTGATAATGCTGGGAAAACATGACTAACCCTTTTATTGTTGCATATCTCATATGCAATAAAGCCTTCAGCACCTAACTTCATAATAAGATTTTTGGTTTTTGTTTTTTCAATTAATTTTTGAGAAAGTATTTCCAATCCAGATTCATTATCTTTTAAAGCTGTCCTAGTTTCTTTTTCATTAGGACACAATAAAGAAAAATTCTTAAAATTAGTAATATCACCAATCTGACTACTGCATTGTAAGTCTCCAAAAATCTGAAGATTATATTTCATTGATAATAGATGCAATTCATTCAAAATATTTTGCGTAATTACTCCATATACAAAATCAGAAACAACAATGCCTTTAACTTTAGGAGCAAATTCTCTGAGTTTTGATATCACTAATTCTTCCTTTTCTTTATCTAATTTATGATCTTCTAATCTACTAACTCTGAATAATTTTTGATTTTCTACAATATATCTTTTTTTAAAAGTTGTAGGCCTTGAAGTGTCTTTAATTAAATTAGATTCAATACCTCTAAGTGTTAATTCATTTTCAATTTTATTAGATAAATTATCATCACCAGTTACTGATAAAAAAGTGCATTTTGCTCCTAATGCACTTATGTGACTAGCTACAATTGCTGCTCCGCCTATGAAATCTCTTTTTTGTAATTCTTTTACAACCACTACAGGAGCTTCAGCGCTTAAACCTAAAGGCTCACATGCAGCATATTGGTCTACGATGGTATCACCAATTACAAGTAAATGTGTTTCACTCCAAGATTCAATAGCTTCAAGAAGTATTTTCGAATTAATATTTTCTTTAGAGCATTTTTTAAGGAATAATTCTTTTCTTTTTTTCGATAAATCACTTTCAGAATTCAATAATAAGTCAGTACTAGCATAATGTATTTCCCCTGCATGAAACTCTACTCTAGACTTATTAGATATTTGTTTCTCAAGAGCATTTATTATAATTTTATCGTTGGTATTTTCATATTCTTTGCCTAATACAACTAACTCTGGTTTTATTAAATCAATGACATCGCCAAATTCTTCATCATCCATCATTAAAATAAAATTAGCAATTGATAGAAAACTTAAAGCCTCAGCTCTTTCTTTTTGAGTAAAAGCATATTTTTTGGCTCCTTGTCTATTTACGTCCGGCAGAAGAGCGATAATTAGTTTCTTACCTAATTTTTTTGCATAATTTAAATACCTTATATGGCCAGCATGAATTGTCGTAAAATGTCCATAGCCTAAAACACAAGCTTCTAGTTTTTTATTAATATCACTAATTTGAATAATTTTTGTTTTCATGAAAAATCAATAATTATTCGTCCAGCTGTGCTTCCTGCTTTCATAAGTTCAAAAGCTTCGTTTATATTATCAAGATTAATTCTTTTAGTAATAAGTTCTTTGTATAAAGCAATTTCCTGATTAAAAATATTAATAAATCTTGGAATATCCTTTGAAGGGTGACACTCCCCACCATGAGATCCCAAAATAGTCTTACCAAAATGCAGAGGCAAAGAAAATATATTAATGTTATTGCCTTTTCTTGGGACACCTACAAGTATTAATTTCCCAAAAGAGCTGATTAACTCATATCCTGTCTCTATTATTTTTGTATTACCTGTGTTGTCTATAAAAATATCTAATTTACCTTTAAGAGAAAGTTTTTCTATTTCTTCTGAAAAATCTTTTTTTTGGGTATTAATTAAGTGTGTTGCACCAAATTTTCTTGCCAAATCAAGTCTATTATCAAAAATATCAACCGCTATTATTGGATAAGCAGAATGTAAACTACAAGCTTGAATAATATTTAACCCAACACCACCTGCTCCAAACACTACAACTGATTCACCCATTTTTATTTTTGCATTATTCTCAACAACACCAAAACCAGTTGTGATAGCACATCCAAATAATGCTGCTAAGTCATTATCTATTGAATTATCTATTTTTGTACATCTGTTTTCGCTTACAATTGCATGCGTATTGAAAGTTGTTACCCAACCTGCATTTAGTTTTTTCCCATTCCAAGAGTAAATAGGTGGCGCTGATTGCATTCCATTGCCTTTTCTCCAATGTAATATTACTTTATCTCCTATTTTTAGAGTATTTACTCCTTCTCCAACATCCAAAACTTCTGCGCATCCTTCATGACCCATTAAATGAGGTAAGTAAGGATCATTACCTTTAGCCCCTGAAATTTCTCCTAGCTGTGAACCACAAATACCACTTGTTAAAAGTTTTACAAGAACTTGTCCAAGTAATAATTTTTCAGGAAGATGAATATTATCAACCACTAAAGGTTTATTTTGTTCAACCAAAATAGCTGCCTTTATGAGTTTAGGTCTATTTTGCATTATTCAAAATAAATAAAAGAATAATCACCTTTATAACCTGTTTGGCTAAACCACCAGAGCCATTCATCAGGAGTATTGAAAGCCTCACAGGATACTTGCCAATACAATAAATTTGCTTTTTCTACCTCATTCCTATAACTTTCCACACATAAATATTTATAATTTTTGCCAACTCTCTCCATCTCTTTAAGTGCAAGAAATAAATCTGGGGCCTCTAAGCAATGTAAAGTATTTATTGAGATTACTAAATCAAAGTAATTATCTTCAAATGGCAAATCTTTAGCGTTACCAAGTAATAATTTATCTTTAATTTCAGGTTTAGAATTATTTAATGCATATTCAGATATGTCTAGTCCATAAATTTGTGCATCTGGAATTACCTTTAAAAAATCAAATAGTAAATATCCTTTACCACAACCAATATCTAAAATTTTTGGTTTTTTTGGGAGTTTGTAGGCCTTATTTATTTCTTCCGCAACCTTTTGCCATCTCCCCTCAATGTATTTATAGCCCCCGTAACAAATTCTTCTATCACCATCCCAATAATCATAATCAAATTTTTTAGCAAGTGAAGCAGCCTTATGTTTTGGAAATTCAGGATCATTTACTCTTTTGAGATAATCTCTCGTAGTACTCTTGTGAAGAGGACTCATAAAGTCACGCATTTTCATTTTTTATCAATTTTTATTTAAAGAAAGCCATTGCATACATAAATGTCCAATTATCAACTGTAAATCTTCTGCAATTTGCATATCATTTGTTTCAAAGTGAATTGGATGTTTTGCAATATTAATGCATTTACCTCCATCAAATGCAAGAATAGCAAATGTTTTTAATCCTTTTAGATTAGCAATCTCTAAAGCCTTTACAATATTTATCGAATTACCACTGCCAGACAATGCAATTAAGATATCATCCTTATCTGATTGAACATTAACTTGGTGGGCAAAAATATTTTCAAAACCAGTATCATTTCCTAAACAAGTAAGAATAGCAGGATTAGCAGGTAATGCAGTTACTCTTAATCCTGGTAATTTTGGGCCACTTCCACAAGCACCGCTTCCATAAATAAAATCATTTGCAATGTGAATGGCATTTCCAGCACTTCCTCCATTTCCGCAAAGGAAAATTCTATTGCCATTTTTCCATGCATCCTTAAGACTTTTTGCTAGTTCAAAAATTTGTGATATTTTTTCTTCAGAAAAACAATCTCCCAAATTTGAAAGATAGGAGCTTACAAATAGATTAAATTTATCGTTATTTTTATTTTCCATTTTCAACTAAAATTTAACAGGATTAAATGTGTTTTTGTTTTTTTTTGCTATTTCATTGGCTTTGCTATATGAATCATAGTTTCCTATATCTAAATAAACATTTTTAGTGTGATACGAAAAAATCTTCCCTAATAAATTTGGAATAATATCAATACTAAAATCATAGGGCATACATGTCATTTTTTTTAAATAACTCATGAAATCTTGATCAAACGCATATATTGCCCCATTTGCGCAAGATCCCCTAAATTCTTTTGATTTTTCATAAAATTTAGTTATTCTTCCAATATTATCTTTCTCAACAATCCCACAACTTGAAGGATTATCAGTTTTAAAAGTAAGCATCGTCAAGAAGCAATCTTTAGGTCTTGATAAGTGACATTTTATAAATTCACTTAAATTATCATTAGTAAAATTATCAGCATGAATTAACAATCCAATCTCATCATTAAAAAACTTTGCGTTATTTATTAAAGTTCCAGCTGTTCCAAGTAATTTCTGTTCATATGATACTTTAATTTCCATATTCTTGAAAGACAAATTGGAAAGATAGTTTTCAACTTTTTCATTTAAATAATGAGTATTAATAAGAACTTCATCACATCCAAGGTTATTTAATTTCTCAAGCCAAATACCAAGTAAAGGAATCCCATCAATCTCAACTAAACATTTTGGGGTATCCAAAGTCAAAGGTCTTAATCTTGTACCTAGACCAGCTGCCAATAATAATGCTTTAATTTTCATATTAAGCTAAAAGTTTTTACTATTGTTTTCGATAATAAAATCAGCCAGTGCAAAGCTTGCTGTAAAGGCAGGTGATATAGCATTCATTACATGAGTGCTATTTTTACCATTTAAACATAAAAAATCATTTTCTAATTTTTTTGTTGTTTTATTAAAAAGTTGTGGCCTTATGCCAACTTTCTTGCTGAAGATAAGATCATCAGATGTTATTGAAGGCAATAATTTTTTTGCTTCTTTTAACATTAATGGTTTCAAGAATAAAAGAGATTGTTGATGAACATATTTTCTAAATCCTCCTTCATTTATTAAATATTGATTAAGCAAACATAATAAATTATTTGCCGCTGATAAAGGTTCTATCTTTTCAAGTCCGTAATAATTTTCTCTTCCTAAAGCTGGAGTAGCAGTTGGGCCAATATTAATTAATGTTTGTTCATCAGCTGAGGGTGTAAAATGGACACCTAGAAAGGGTACATTCAAATCTGGAACTGGATACAAATTTGTATTTATTTTTATCTTTGAACTACTCTTTACCTGCCAGTATAAACCCTTAAATGGAAGGAGTTTGTAATTTAAACCAATGTCAAATTTATAGGCAACTTCATCCGCTCTAAGACCAGCACAATTAATAAGATGTGAATATGAAACTTTTTCATTATTATTTAGAGTTATTAGTCTTTTAAGTGCATTTATCTCCCATTCGGATTGATTCAATCTAAAAATAACACCTTTTTCCCTTAATTCTTTTTCTAATCTATTCAAAACAGTTTTAGGTTTAACTACTGCTGTATTAGGACTCCATAATGCTCGCCCAGAAGCAGATCTACACAAAGGTAAAAATGCTTTTAATTTCTTTTCATCCCAAATCTCTACAGTAGCTCCATTTGCTTGACCTCTCTCATAAAGCAAATCAATTTGAGGATCAAGATTCTGGTCTTGAGGTACAATAACTTTTCCGCATTCATTTAAAGGCAAAGACCTTTCTTTAACCCATTGTTTTAATCTTCTAGAACCATCTACACAAACTTTAGCTTTTAACGTATTTGGTTCATAATAAATACCGGCGTGCAATACACCACTATTTAATCCAGAGCTATGTAAACCAAGTTCTCGCTCCTTATCAATAATTACTATACTTTGTGCAATTTCTTTTTCTAAGAGTTGATTAGCTAATGATAATCCAACCATTCCTCCTCCAATAATACAAAAATCAGTATTCATTTAAATTTTTTGTCTAAGAAGTGAATATGGCAAAGAAATTAAATTCTTTTAAAAATCATTTTTGATAATAACCCTGAAAATAAAAAAAATCCATAATTATTTAATTTTTTGGATATATAACTTTTTAACTAATACCTTTACCAATATCAAAATAGATTAAATTATTAATCCCACTTCTAATGACTTTTAGCATATCAGAAATTCTATCCAATTTAAGAATTGATTTGCTCGAATTAATATTAAATCTATCCATGCTTAATAATTTACGGGTTAGCTTTACGCAAATTATTTTCATTTAAAGTAATGTGAATATTTGCATAAATTGAATAAATTGGATTCATTTTTTCAATTCACTCAATCATTATTTTATTAACTTCAGAAAATATTCAGAGTTTAAATTTTCTATCCAAATATTAAAATTCGATTATTTCTTTTTGTCCTCAACTTAAACCAAACCAACATTAGTCAAAGCCTGAATCAAAATTCTTATGGAAAGCATTTATACAATTTAAAATCAACGTTTTTTTTGCCATTTCCTAACCTCTACATAGCAATATTTTTTTTCTAATTCTAATGAAACCTTATTAATTACTTTTATACTTATATCTGAGAATATTTCTGTAGTATCTTAAATGAGCCTTTAAATTATAAAGGATTTCTAGAGGAGATTTTAATTTGCGAGCTGATCGTATTGCAGATTTGGCAATCTTTTGATTATTTACATCACTAGGTAAATAATCCTTAAAAAATCTTTTAGAAAATAAACTTTCTTGTCTTAATGGAACTTTAGAGCATTTTTTATAAATATTTTTTAAGATAGAATTAATATTTTTGTGATTAAAAATTTTTTCTGCATGCCAAGCAGTTTTATATAGCAAAAACAACTCAGAATCCTGCCTCATTTTTATTCCAGGATGAACAGTACACTCGCTGAAACTTGAAGGCTCAATACATCTTATAACGGATGCTTCTTTATCAAGTTGAAAATCACCTTGGCAAGATAATAAATATAAAATACCAAAATGTTCCTCTTCACGATATACATTTAGAATATTAGCTTCCAAGGGAGAAAGGCAATAATTCCCTCCAAATCCTCCTACTTTTCTTACAGCTTTTGTATCGAAGACAACTGCGGACCAAGCGGTAATAAAATTATCATACTGATATACAAGATTTTCAATAAAATCTTCTCCAGAAATTGAACCATCTTTTCTTATTCCTTTAATTCTTGGACTATTAAAATTTAACATTAACGTTTGTTTTTTTTCTGTCTCATATATATTAAAATCAGTATTTGCGTTCGTTCTTACTATTACAGAATTCCCAAAATAACATACTAATTTTTCATTCCTTACAAAACGATTAAGTACATCTTCGTAAAAGTTTTTTCTAATTAAAATGTCATCATGTTGGAAAACTGCAAAATAATCTGTTTTAATTTGATTAAAAAGCCAAGCTGGATTTGATAAAACTCCTAAATTCAATTTTTGCCTAAAAAAAAGAAGTTGTGAAAAATCTTTTTTAAACTTTAAAATTTCATCTTTATTTATTGGTAATGGAGAACAATCATCAGAAATTAGAATATTTAAGTCATTAGCAATCGTCTGTTTTTTTAGAGAATCTAAAGCTCTTTTAAGACTCTCAGTATTATTATAGGCAGGGATTAAGATAGATAAGCTTAAATTTCTATTCATTAATAATAAATTTTCTTTCAAGAAATATTATTCTATCACTCAAAAAATACAATTTCTTTCTGACCAAGTTTTGTTAATATAGATTCTTATAGTCTAAAACTAGTAAAATGAAAAAAATTTATATAGCTGGAGCAGGCGGAATGCTTGGAGATGCTTTTTACAGTATTTTTAAAGATAAATATGAAATCAAGTGTAGTGATATTGACGTAAATTCCAAATGGTTGGAATATCTAGATTTTAGAGATTTTGAAGCCTATAAAAAAGCTGTATATGACTTTAAACCAGATTATATTTTTCATCTTGGAGCCTATACAAGTCTTGAATATTGCGAAAAGAATCCAGATGATTCTTACTTAACAAATACCATTTCGGTAGAAAATGCTACTTTTATAGCAAATTCCTTGGATATTCCGATTCTATATATTTCAACAGCTGGAATATTCGATGGGACTCAGGATACTTACGATGACTGGAGTGTTCCAAATCCATTAGGTGTTTACGCAAGGTCAAAATATATGGGTGAATTATTTGTTAAAGAAAATGCATATAGGTATTTAATATGTAGGGCAGGCTGGATGATGGGCGGAGGACATATTAAAGATAAAAAGTTTGTAAACAAATTAATTACTCAACTAAATATTGGTAAAAGGGAGCTTTTTGTTGTTGATGACAAAATGGGGACCCCAACATATACTTTAGATTTTGCGAGGAATGTAGAATTATTAATTTCAAAAGAATATTGGGGAATTTACAATATGGTTTGCAAGGGAGTTACAAGTAGATTTGAAGTAGCATCAAAAATCCTTGATATTTTAAATTTAAAAAATAAAATAGCACTTACGGCTGTTTCCTCCTCATACTTTAGTAAAGAATATTTTGCTCCAAGGCCCCTTTCCGAAAGATTGTTAACTAAAAAATTAGAATATAGAAATGCTAATATTATGCGTCCATGGGAAATTGCTCTAGAAGATTATATTGCAAATAACTTTAAAGATTACAAATCAAATATACTTGATAAATTAAACTAATGACTTTTGT